>JAYTNA010000637.1:0-2215 GCA_043748865.1 Saprospiraceae bacterium | reverse complement strand
TCTATCTACAAATGTTGCGCCAGAAGGAAGATAAAAATGATAATATAGGGCATGATGCACATCTCATGGGTGCGTTTTACGGTATGCTTTTTATTTTTATTACGCGTCCGAGTTCTTTATTAGAGTTTGTAGATATAATATTGCATCAGTCACCTTATTGGTAATAGTCGGTTAGTCATTTAGTCGGTTAGTCAAAAAATCTTGATAAGCCGACTAAATGACTAAATGACTAAATGACTAACCGACTAACCGACTATTTTCTATGTTCTATATTCTATCAAAGCTATTCGGATTTATTTCTTACCCAATAAACTGGATTTTATTTTTATTGATTTACGCGGTCTTTACAAAAAAACCGCGACGAAAGCAAAATGCAATTGTTACTGCCTTGTTTATATTATTTGTAATGTCAAATCCGTTTATTTCTAATCGTATATTTCGCGCTTACGAATATCCGGAGGTAAATATGAACACATTACGTGATACTTTTGATATAGGTATTGTATTAGGCGGGTTTACGGATTTTAATGTATATCCGGTAGATGATCGTTTAAATTTTTCTTGGGCTGCGAACCGTTTAACAGATGTGCTTGTTTTATATAAGAGGGGGTTGCTGAAAAAAATACTAATTTCAAGCGGTGACGCACCCTTTCAACTTATCAAACAGAAAGAGTCGGAAGAGACGAAAAAATTTCTATTGGAAATAGGTGTGAGCGAACAAAACATTATCATTGAATCTAAATCTCGTAATACTTATGAAAACGCCAAGTTTACAAAAGAAATTTTAGACAGTCAATTTCCGAATGCCCGTTGTATGCTGATTTCATCTGCTTTTCACTTGCCGCGTGCTAAACGTTGTTTCGATAAAATCGGATTAAAAACTTTTCCTTTTCCCGCACATTTTTTTGCCGAAAAATTAACGGCTTCACCGATTTCTTATATTTCGCCGGATGTACAAACTTTTGCAAAATGGCGGGATGTAACGAGAGAGTGGCTCGGACTTTTGATGTATAAATTACAGGGATACATTTAATAAATGACAATTAATAATTGAGAATTTTTTTTGAAAATATTTTTTTTTGAAAATTTTTATGAAAAAACATTTCTGTTTACTATTACTATTATTCAATTTTATTTTAGCACAAGCGCAAACTTGGCAAAATAAAGTACATGAAACTGTTTTTAAAAATATCGGTGAAAAAAATTTAGCCGATGTAATTGTGTATTTCAAACAACAAGCCGATTTGTCCGGCGCAGATATTTTAGAAACCAAAGAAGAAAAAGGCGCATTCGTGTTCCAAAAACTTACTGCAACTGCCGAGCAATCACAAGGTCGTGTCGTGGCATTTTTAGGAAATAAACACCTCGTGTTTCAAAAATTTTGGATCGTTAATTCTGTTGCACTAAAAGCAGATATGGCAACTATCGAAGCCTTAGCACGATTCGATGAAGTTGAAAAAATTGTGAATAATCCGACAACGCGACATACACTGCCTTCAACAAATGCCGTTACTGCGCCCGAATTTTCCGCTTCTCAAACCATGATTTGTTTGCCGCCGGATACTTTAATAAAATCTTACGGCTATGCGCGCATTAAAGCGGACAGTGTTTGGGCTTTGGGTTTTCGCGGACAAGGTGCAGTTGTAGGTGGTGAAGATACCGGTTATGAATGGACACATCCGGCTTTAATAAAAAAATATCGTGGCTACAACAACGGCGGCACACCCGTTCATGATTACAATTGGCACGATGCTATTCATGCAGATACGAGTAAAAAAGGAAATCCGTGTGGTTATGATGTGAAAATGCCTTGCGATGATAATAATCACGGTACACACACAATGGGTTCAATGGTGGGCGGAACTATCGGTACAAATAAAGATACAGTCATTATTGGTGTCGCGCCCGACGCACAATGGATTGGCGCACGCAACATGGATGTAGGCAACGGCACGCTAACAAGTTATGCCGAATGTTTTCAATGGTTTATTGCACCTACTAATGCGCAAAATTTATTGCCGGACACAAAAAAAGCACCCCACGTTATCAATAATTCATGGTATTGCGCGCCGGAAGAAGGTTGCAACTCAAGTAATTTCGATATTTTAGAAAAATCTATGAACGCGGTGCGCAGTGCCGGTATTGTGGTGGTTGTATCGAATGGCAATGCGGGACCAAATTGTGCAACAACATCAGGTCCGCCGGCATTTTTTAC
>JAYTNA010000636.1:0-4849 GCA_043748865.1 Saprospiraceae bacterium | reverse complement strand
TACAGAAGCAGCCGACGCTTGGACAACACGCACGATTTTACTGCGCAATCCGAATCCGGCTTATGATGCACAATATAAAAATAAACCGGGAAAATTTGTCGCATGGCAAAATACGGAAGGCGGTGTTTTTTTGGAAAAATTATATTTGAGTTAGTTAGTTGATTAGTTAGTTGGTTGGTTAAACGTTATTTCCTAAATAAGTTATCAACTTACCAAATTGCCAACTAACTAACCAATTAACCGACCAACCAACAAACTAAACAAATGGATAAACCAATCATCTATCTTGCTTTTGCGAATCAAAAAGATAATTTGCTGGCTGCTTTGAATCAAGAGATGCAAGGCTTGAAAGACGTTTTTCGTTTATTCGTCGTCAATGAATCTGTTGTCTGGATGATTGATGAAGAAGTGACGGTGGATTTATTGAACAAATCTTTAAGTAATATAAAAACTTCTGACCGCCCTAAAATTATTCATTATTCCGGTCACGCGGGCGTTGACCTTTGGGAACTTGCGGATGACAATAATTTCAGAGACAATAAGTTGAACAATTTATTTTTCGGTATGGCAAATACCGCACTCGTTTTTATGAATGCATGCTGTACAGAACCTTTGAAAAATTATTTGCTGCAAAAAGTCGGTGTTCAAGCCGTTATTGCAACGACTTCCGAGATAAGTGATTCACAAGCAAAAGATTTTTCCATCGCTTTTTATCAAAACTTATCATTACCTAAAGCGACTTTAGAAATTGCTTTTCGCGCAGCTTGTGCCACTAAAGCCGGTTTTGAAACAGCGGAAGGAGTAGGCGCTACCCGCGGACTGATGCGGAAAAGTGATTTCGATAAAAAAGATGTATTACCTTGGGGTATTTATTTTAAAGATGAGGCTGCAAGAAATTGGGTGTTTAATGACAATCTGAAAGATACTGTGCCGCAAGACATTGCCAATTTATATAATGAATACACGGACGCTCGAAATCAAATCGTTGAAAAAGAAACGGCTTTAACACCTCAACTCGCACTGTTAGATGCAGCAGTAGCAGATGCTAAATCAAAAAATGATTTTGATACTGCGGTAGAAAAAATGGCGGAGAAAAAAATGTTGCTCGCCGATTTACAAAAGCTTTACGCTGATACCGACAAAATGCGGCAGGACATTGAAAACTTCGATCGCTCCACACGACTGAAAGACCAAATAGATCAATTTAATTTCACTGCCGAGTTTAATGATTTATTGACAAAATATCCGGCATTGCCCAACGGTGCATATATTTTGAGAGGCACGGAAGAATGTGGGTTGAGTTTTTTTGCGAAAAGGATGTCTGTTTTGTTGCGTCAATTTTCAGATACTTACCGACCTTGGCGTATTGATTTGAATCCGAAATCGGAAAGCAGCGAATCTATGTTGTTGCGTTTAAAAAAAGGTTTACGTTTAACGGACGCACCCGCAAATACGATGACAGATTTAGCAAAAATTTTTTACACTGCTCAATTTGTTTTACCAAACACTGATCCGTTTGTTTTAATTTTAGACAACCGCGAAAATATTTTAGTAGACGAATTAAAAATTGTGCTGAATGAATTTTGGGTGACGCTGAATGGTGAAATTAAAAAAAATAAAAACTTACGGCGCGTACTCATTTTAATTTTAGTGCGCACCGAAATGACCGGCGATTTTGATCATCAAATAGATTTTAACGCAGCACTACCGCAAAACTTAACCGATGATTGTGTCGTCTGTTTAACAAATGAAGTGGCGCCATTAGAAGCAAAATATTTAAAAGAATTTTGTTTGACTAAAGCAGATGTTTTTAACGAATGGGCTTTGCGAAGCGACGAATTTTTTGTTCCGGATGCACCGCGAGTTGTGCCAATACTGTTGCGTATGTCAGAAAAAATGAATGCGCAAAAATTAGGTCAGTACATTCACGATCAAGAAGATTTGAAATTTTGCAAAATATAAATTTAGATGAGAGTTGAGAATTGAAATCGATACGTATAATATCTTTCAATTTTAATTTTCAATTTTTAAACCACATAGGCACACAGTTGACATAGCTTAGATAGTTTTCTTAATTTTTAATTTTCGATTAAATAATAATTTTTAATTTTCAACTGAATGAAATTTTATACCGGTACCGGTCTTTTACAACCCGTCAAACTTTCTGATGCGACGGGAGATATTTTAGCACCTTATTTGCCTGATAACGATTTAGTGCAGGCGGTTAACTTAGCTGTCATGCTCGGTCGTCCTTTACTCGTGATGGGTGAACCCGGTTGCGGAAAATCTCAATTAGCTACGGCTGTTGCCTTTGAATTATATCACGACAATTCCATAGACGGTAAAGCGCAAGATTTTCGCGATTGGTTTTTTAAATGGAATATTAAATCTACATCGAAAGCTAAAGATGGATTTTACGATTATAATGCACTTGGTCGTTTGCTCGATGTGCAATTAGCTGCAAAACTTGCGGAAGGAGACGCATTGAAAGCGCAAAATGCTGAAGCGTACATCACCAAACGCGCTATGTCGGAAGCCATTGCAAAAAGTGCTGTCGAATATCCCGCCGTTTTATTAATTGATGAAATAGACAAAGCCGACCTCGATTTTCCGAATGATTTGCTGAACGAACTCGAAGGCGGTAATTTTATTGTACCTGAAACCGGTAAACCGATTGTAGAAAAAAAAGCTAATCCGCTTATCATCATCACAAGTAACCGCGAGCGCGATTTGCCGGAAGCTTTTTTGCGCCGATGTATTTATTATTTTATTCCGCCGTTCGACAAGCAACGGTTGATAGATATTTTGACTTATCGCTTTTATTCAAAAAATCCGACCGCACCGGATGCCACAAGTTCTTCATTAATTAAAAATGCAGTAGATGCCTTTGACAAAGCCCGACAACGCATCAAGGAAAATAAAACGAGTGTAAAAAATATCTCGACAAGCGAACTCATTGATTGGTTCGGCGCATTGAAACAAACAGCAACAAATTCGGATGGTTCAGTCTTGTTGTCGCAAATTCAAAGTTTTTTGGATGATAAAACTAAAAATTTACCGCTTCAACAAGCATTGTTTAAAAATTTTGAGACAGTTGAGATATTTAAGAAATGAACTTTCGGATTTAATTAATTGATGGAAATAAAAAATTTTACGTCGCATTTACCACTTTTTGATTTTTTTCAAGCCTTGCGCGATTGGGAGAAAAGCGATTTGCAACGCGGTACACTCACTATTAATGAGTATGAAATTTTAATTAAAGCATTAGATAATTGTCCGTTCGAACTCAAAACTTCTGATGATTATTATCGCTTGTGCAAACTTATTTTATTCAAACCTTATCATGTTTGCGAAATTATCGAAAATGCCGATGGCAGCGTAGTGGAATCGGCTGATCATTTGTTCAGACAAAAATTCGATACGTTTTGGAAAAACTTAAACGATTTTATTCAGCCGATTGCCGCGGTTGATGTTGTTAAACCGCTCGACGAAACACAGGTACCGCCTGTTGCACAACCGAGAACAATTGATAATAATGCCGCCGGTCAAGAAAATGAAACACGGCAGGATCATACAACCGGAAAACCGGATGTCGATACAGCAAAAGACAATAAAGGCTTAACCGATTTTTGGATAAATTTTGATGCGTCGAAATCAGGAACGATACCCGCCTCCGAATTAGTTGCGACCACTGATTCTAATTCCGATTCACACACAACACCGCGCAGTTTTACATTTTTAAATAAAAATAAATTGTTGCCGCTCGATATTCGGCGTATGTATCAACTCTTAATGACGTTACGTCGCTCATCTCTCGATGGTGAAAAATCTGATTTGGATTTTGGTGCCTCGCTTCAACGAATGCTCAAGCAGGGTTATATTTTTGAGTTTGAGTATCGTCGGTGTGCGCGTCGTTGGTTGGGCGTACATTTATTATTAGATAGCGAAGGTTCTATGGTGGCGTTTGAACACATCGGCGACTTGATGGCGGATTTTATTCATCACGTTGGGGGTAACAAAAGTTCGGTGTGGTATTTTCAAAATTGTCCCAAGCAATTTATTTTTCAAGATAAAGATCAACGTGATGCAGTTGTGTTCGATGAATGGCTCGAAACTTTAGATAAACAATCACCGACGCAGATTTTAATTTTCAGTGATGCCGGTGCCGCGCGCGGTTTTCGTAATCCCGAACGCTTGACAACTACCGATGATTTCTTAAAAAAAATAAAAAAACACCGCGTCGTTTGGCTCAATCCGATGCAACAAGCGCGGTGGCAAGATACTTCTGCCGCGAGTATCAGTCAAAAAATACCGATGTTCGATATGAGTGATGCCGGTTTTGTGGCAGCGATGCAAGCGATTAAAAATTGATAATGGATTTACTGACAATGGACATTGAAAAATAAAAAATTGTCAGTAAGTCAGTAAGTCAGTAAATCCATTTTAAAAACCATGTCCGAACTACTCGCCAAGTCTAAAATTAATTTATTTAAAGACCAATTCAAAAATGAAGCGGCTTATTTTGAATTAGCCAAACTTTGTGCGTTCCCGATTGGTGTGACGGTGGATATGGTATATCAATTGTGGTACAATTTCAAAGACAGTTTCAATACAACTGCTTCAATACCGATGATTGCCGTGTCGGATTTAATTTTGTCGCCGATTTTTAAACCGGTGGGTAACGATATTTTTGAACAAGAAAAATCTGTTCGTACCCTACTGCTTGAAGAATTGCGACAAAGTGACGGCGGCTTATTGCGCTTAAATGAACTCGCAAATTTTATTCGACAATATGCGACGCAACGACTAAACGGCAATCATTACGCTTCTTTCAGAGAAACTTTAGTTT
>JAYTNA010000635.1:0-1912 GCA_043748865.1 Saprospiraceae bacterium | reverse complement strand
TAAAAATCGCGCATAGTGCTATCACGTGCGCCGTTCATCCAAAATTTATATTCTTTTTCGAGAGCCGGCAGATATTTAACATAGACTTCATCGCCTTTTTGTGCCGCCAACAACTGTATCATGCAAGCAAAAAACGGCGGTTGCGAACGCGATAAATAATAACTGCGATTTCCGTTCGGAATGAAACCGATTTTATCAATCAAGTAAGCAAAATTATCAATAATGTTTTCCATCATTTCCGTTTTTTCTGCGGCGGCGAGTCCAAGCATAGAAAAATAACTGTCCCAATAATAAACTTCTCGAAACCTGCCGCCGGGAACGATATAGGGTTTTGGCAACGGAATAAGTGTTCCAAGATTCAGCGTATCTGCCGGACGCTGCAATTTGTTCCAAAGTAAATTGATATGCGTCATTATCGAAGCATCGCCCACATCAACACCGATATTTTTTTTAGCTGTATCGGTCGGTAAATAAAAATATTGCGAGACAAAATCTTGGAGCTTGAAACCGGGCATTTTCTTTTGTGCATCATAAGCTGCCATGATGCTGTCGGTCGGCATTTTCGGCAAACAATCCACAAAAGTTTTTGAATCCGGAAAAAAACTGTCCAATTGCACCCGCATAAAAAGTTCTCCGAAACGTTCGTCAGGCGATAAATTATGCTTCGGGTCAATGCTCTGCAGGGCATCGGCGGGTTGTTCCGGTACTTTTTTTTCTTGTTTGCAAGAAAAAATAAAAACCGATGCGAGTAAAAACAACGATAAAGTTCGTGTGCGTATGTTCATAAAAATTTAGTTGTTGGTTGTTTGATGTCATTTCTGAATCAGAAATTTCAGAATGCGTACACTGTACGATTAATAATTTATACTCACACATTTTATTAATTCTGAAAATTCTGATTCAGAAACCAACATTAATTCATTTCTTCTTCAAAAAAATTTCTGCCATCATACAACGTGCCGAACCGCCACCGAATTTTTCGATGGTAGATATATCGGCATGAATAATTTGCGTGTGACGTTCTATATGCGCAATTTGCGTTTTATTCAACGATTTAAAAGCCTGTGTGGACATCACCAAAAAAGTTTCATTGAAACCGTTGCGCACTTGCAGCATATTCCCCGCAAAATTATTCATTTGTGCGAAAGAAATTTCAATTATTTCTTTATCGGTAGTTTCAAATTGTTTGACAAGCATCAAACGCTCTTCTTCTTTGATAACCGCAGTCAAACAAATTACGACAAAAGTTTCTGCTAATGCCATCATTACATTGGTGTGATAAATATCTTTTCCGTTTTCGTCCACTGCCGTAAACGCCACACGTTTAAAGTGCATGGCTTCACAAAATTCATCGAGCAAATCAATATCGGTGCGCGGACTTATGCAAGCGTAAGCAATTTTATGTACGCGATCTAAAATCATACTGCCGGTGCCTTCCAAAAATTTTCCGGTTTCTTCGTAATGTTCAAGATGTAATTCATGCGACACTTCAAATTTTTTTCCGATTAAATCAATAATTTTCGGATTACGCTCCGCACGGCGCGAAAGCGCGTTCATCGGATAAAAAATCATTGTGCCGTCGTCGTGTAAAGTTATCCAATTATTCGGAAAAACGGCATCGGTTTTTACCGGCGTTTTTGTATCATTTGCTACAACGACATTGATGGCACGTCGGCGCAATTTTCTAACGAAATTATTAAATTCTTTCTTAGCGCGTTCTTGAATTTCCGGTATCGAACGCGTTGCGTCGCGTTGTTGAAACGCATTACTTTCCGCAGTTTCTTCATTGAAACCGAAATGTGCCGGGCGCACCATTAATATATGTGAAGTTGTTTGAGACATATTTAAGTCGCTTAGTCAGTTAGTCGGTAATTGTTTAGCCACCTCGCTAACCGGTTTTACATTCTTCTTA
>JAYTNA010000634.1:0-5968 GCA_043748865.1 Saprospiraceae bacterium | reverse complement strand
TTAAAAATTAAAAATTAAGAATTTTACTGCTTTAAAAATTGTATTAGTCAGATATATAAAAATAAAATTTCTAAATTAGCTATTCAAAGTTATATCAATTTCAAAAAAAGAGTTTAATTTTGTATTTAATTAGAGAAAAGGGTGAATGAATATTCAACTTATTTTCAATCTTACAACATACCATGTTA
The DNA here is from genome assembly GCA_043748865.1 of Saprospiraceae bacterium. Lineage (GTDB taxonomy): Bacteria > Bacteroidota > Bacteroidia > Chitinophagales > Saprospiraceae > JAAFJT01. Next base: position 5,780 of record JAYTNA010000634.1, on the reverse strand, counting down.
AAACTTACACACATAAAAAAACTATCGAAGAAACTTTCGATGGTTGGTAAATTTTGTTTTTGTTTTATTTTTTTTCTTACCTCCCAAAGTTCTTTGACTGCACAATATCGTAAGTTAGTTTCTGAACCACCCAATCCGGATGAAAAAAATGAATTGAAAAATTCAAAAGATTTATCTATAAAAGATTCTGTTTTGAGTTCGGCAATTAAAACAAAAAAAATTGCAGTTGCGCTGGATGTTGGTCTTCCGACAGGAATTGGTATTGAATGTGCTTATCGTTTATCGCCAAATTGGGGCGTTCGTGCCGGATTTAATTTTGCAGATTTGAATATTGATAAATATAAAATCAGTTTTACATCGAAAGGAACGACAGCACCGAAAATGACACAATCATTTCTATTAGCTGTAAAGACAGAAATGAGTCAAATACCGATAACTTTTGAGTTTTATCCGAGTGGCAGAGATAATTTTAGAATTTTAGGCGGCATTCAATATATTCCGAGTAATAAAATAACTGTGGGCGGACAATTGGACAGCATCGTTAAATTTAATGACGTGCCGATAAACTCCGACGATTTAGGTAGCGGAGCAGTTACGATGTCTTTTTCTCAAAATATCGTTCCGTTTTTGGGAATCGGTTTCGGGAGCACATTTCCTAAAAAACGTTTTGCTTTCAGTTGCGATTTGACGGTTTCTTACAGAAATGATTACAAGTTTCTTATCAATATCAATCAAGGTATCATTTTGAAAAGCAACGAAGAAAACGCGGCAGTTTTGGAACACAATTTTAATCGGTATTGGTATCAAAAAATTTGGCCTATGCTAAATTTACGCTTGAGTTATGCACTTTATAAATAGTTGATTAATTGGTTGGTTAGTTTGTTAGTTGGTCGGTTAGTTCGTTAGTTGGTTAGTTCTAAAAATTAATAACTAATTAATTAATCAATAAACAAACTAATCGACCAACAAACTAACTAACCAACATACAAACTAACCAACTAACTAATTTTTTTTCTTTAACAAAAACAAACTTAATAATGCGACAAACACGTTTACAATTCACTTATGTGATTTTAAGTCTTACTATTGCTGCCGGTATTTTCAATGCCTGTTCACGCGACACTTTAACACAAGACCTCAACATATCGCTGGGTAGCGAATTTTTGGTCAATCCGATTACGCTTCAAGTATCGGATGCACTCACCGGTGGTGGGATTGCCGATGATGTCACAATTTCTATTGAAGGAAAAGACAAAGATAAAATTTATTCTCTGCTTGGTGAGAAAAAAATCTCGCTTATCGGTAATGTCTTTGCTTTGGCAGTTAAAAAAAGCGACGTGCCGAATGAAGCTAATCCGCTTCAATTTACGATTATACTTCAATCGCCTAACTTCGTTACAAAACGACTTGATTACAAATTAACAACAGAAGAAGCGCGTGTTGATGAAGTGAAACTTATTAATATCAACACACCACCGGCAAGTTTTTCGGTGAATCAAACTTCTTTTTCAAGCAATTCGGGTTTAGGCACTTCTCAAGCGATTTCTTTTTCTTCGCCACTGTCAAACGGTAAAGTTGAAAATACAGTTGTTTCAGTGACTCCCGGTACTAAATTGATGACTGCTTCGGGAGAAGAAGTTGTCGGAGCTGTACAATCTACTTTGCTTCATTCCGATGCGAAACGTATGGATAAAGAAACCGGAATCATCAATTGGAGCGAAGAAGTTTCGGTAAAAGATGCTACGGGCAATGATTTAGGTAAAATAGTTTTAAATCCGGCTGCTTTTTTTGAATTGAAAATGACTGTAGGAGAAAAAGTGATTGAAAAATTTTCTTCGCCGCTAAATGCTGTTACTTATATTGATGGCAATACGCTCAACGCGGCAAAAAATCGCAAAGTTCAAGAAGGCGATAAAGTTTCCGTTTATAGTCATTCTGATGGTCAAGAAGGTTGGAATTTTGAAGGTACGAGTACTTTAAGTGTAGTCGGCAACGGAAAATTTAAAGTAAGTACGCAACTCAATCACCTTTCTACTTACGCATTTTGTTTCGACGATGACAATTACGGAAAAAATTATTGCACAACTAAAATCCAAATCCTCTCAAACATTGTGAATAACGACAACGACGATGTCTGTACGGTTCCGGCTTTAAAATATTATTACAGAGTTGTCAGCAGTAAAAATGCTAATTTAGTTTATGCTTCCGGTTGGTCGAATTTCGGCAACGGTATTTCTATCCGATTATTCGGCTATCCTTGCGGAACTGCTTTGAAAATCTCTATTTGCACAGATGAGACAACAACACCTGTACTCTATTTAGATGTTACAGCAGCAGGAACCGTAACAATTCCGACAGATAAATTGAAAAATAATTCGGTAGTAGCTCTACTTAAAGTTGCGGCAATATGTGGAACAGGTACTTGCACAACACCGGACAATGAAACTTGTAATTTAACTTCGTCTGTCACTTATGTGCCTTCGGCAACACTTTTATACGCCGAAATTTCTGACCCGACGGTAACACCGAGTAATACAAATTGTATTTGGAGACCATTGGTAAGGTTGAGGCAGGACATATTCGGCGGAAAATTTTCAACCGGTTGTGCACGTGGTTTACAACGCGGCAAATGGTATGATTTCGGTATTGCCGTAAAAAATTACAACAATACCGGCAGAACCCAAATATTGCGTTATTCGACTTGTTTCAAATTTCCGGCAACGAATACAACCGGCACCGGTAGCACAACGGCGAAGCCTTATTTTTATATACCTTTCGACGATAAAATCACGATTAATATCAGTAGCCCGAAATGGGACGTTACGAATTGTTTAGTGACGGGTGACAGTAAAGGCACAAACGTTTATAATTTAGATTTTACGAAAGATATTAACGGTGTTTCAACCGGCGGTTTTCAACTGCCTTGTAAAGTTTGTTGTAAAATCAGCAAATCTTTTTCAAGTTTTGTAACGGCAAAATAATGGACGATAGACAACAGACAATAGACGATAAATTTTTCTATCGTCCATTGTCCATTGTCCATCATCCTTTTCCATTTTTTTTCCTATCAATAAAATTTTAAATTAAATATAATCGTTAATAGAAAGAATGATAAATGATGAATGATGAATTTCAGAAAAAAACATTTAGCATTGATTATTCATCATTTATCATTTTTTCTAAGTTGACGCTTATGTTCCCACATCTACTTTCCGTTTTTAGAATTTTCTTGTTATGTTTTGTTGTATATATTACAAATGCACAAACCGGCGGAAAAATAAACCTAATTCCCAATCCCGGTTTTGAAACATTTGACGGCTATCCAATCGGCTGGTATTATAAAGGACAGGATTTTACAGATGTGATGGCATATTGGTCATCACCTACAGGTGCGTCGCCGGATGCTTACGGACCAAAAGTTCATGTGCCGGAGAGTTGGGCGGAAAAAGGTTTCGGAAAAATGCAGCCGCACGGCGGTCAAGCTATGGCGGGAATCACACTTTACGGATGCGATAATGGAAAACCGCATTGCAGAGAATATATACAAATTCAATTGCGCGAACCTTTAGTCATTAATCAAACTTATACTTTTGAAATTTGGGTGGCATCAATCATCAACGGTTTGTACATCAACAATCTAGGTGTGACTTTCAACGATAAAATATTCAATACGATCACAGATGAAAGGCTAACGATGAAACCCGCTATACTTTTCGATAAAATAATAATTCCGCCAGTGAGCGGATGGAAAAACCTAACGGCAAAATTTACGGCAACAACAGAATTGGAATGGCTAATTATCGGCAATTTTTTTGATGATGCAGGCACACACAAACAAGGCGAATCACCTTTAAACTTTGCATATTATTACATAGATGATGTGTCATTAAGAAAAAATGAACCGTTGGTGCAACAACCGATTAAAGATGCCGATATTTCAAAAATAAAATTGGAAATCGGTAAAACTATCATCCTGAAAAATATTTATTTCGATACCGATAAAGCCAATTTACAAGCCACTTCAAACGATGAATTGGAAAAACTTTTAGGCATCATGCGCGACAATCCGTCACTTGAAATAGAAATAGTCGGACACACGGATATTGTCGGTACACCTGAATATAATATGGAGTTGAGTAAAAAACGCGCACGCCAAGTAGTGGATTATTTATTGGCTAATGATATTGAATCCGTAAGAATGCGTTCTTCCGGCAAAGGTGCGACTGAACCCATTGCACCGAATGATATTGAAGAATCAAGACAAAAAAATCGGCGCGTTGAGTTTGTGGTGCTTAAAATTAATAAAGATGTTAAGGTGGGGCAGAATAAGTAAATTTTTTAAAAATGATAGTTAATAAATAATCCCATAAATGGGATGAAATTAATTTGAGTTTCATGACCTCTTTGAATATATACATCATTAATTGATTGTGAAAGTGAATTAATAGTATAAGGTTCATTACTTTTAGAAAAAACGTAATCCAAATATCTTAAGGTGAGTGATGATTCAATTGAGCAAGACAAAAAAGTATTTAAACTATACTTTAAACCAATAGATTGAATTAAACCGTAAGTATTTTTTCTATTATTTATACCTTGAATGCTCTGATATCCCGTAAAAGTTGCGGAGGGACTTTGCGGAAATTGAAATACCGCCACAGGTACAAAATAATAATAATCATCTTTAACCCAATTTAAATCCGTAGCAGAATATAAAGAGATTTTCCCTTGCTTAAATTCATATTGAAAACCTAATTTAAAATCCCAATTTGTTTTTTTTACAATAATTTGTTGCATTTGCTGAAAGTTTGTTGTAACTTTTACACTGTCACTATCAATAAGTTGCTCAAGAACATTAGTTAAATCATTTGCTTGTGAGAAACCAGTAGTACCCAATCCAAATCTCAACGCTTTATGCTCCGTAAAATGCCATTTAGCCATGATATTATACGGTGCATCACTTCTGAAAAGTGGTTTTAAATCCAAACCCACTTCCCATTTTTTAAATACAACCGAAGAATCTTTATTAACTGGCACAACTTGGGAAAAACTAAAATCGACAAATAGGAATACAAATAAGGCAATATATATGCCTTTTACCAATAGAGGTGCTTGTGCAAAGCTAATGCATAACTTTTTCATTGTTTGAATTATTTAAAATGTGAAGAATACAAACCTTGGATAATTAAGGAATGAGAAAGAAATAAGTTTCACCATTAAACTTATTTCTCTCATACCTTTATAATACTTGAATAGAAGAATTTATTTTTTGAGGTTGCTTTATTTTTAAAAAAATCTTTTCGAAATCTATAACTTATAACCCATAACCACATTAGTTTCCCACCGGTTTCTGTTCAGAAATCTCAATAGTTTCCGGTCCGGAAATAATTCTAAATTCTGTGCGGCGATTTTTCAAATGTTCTTCTTCGCTACACTTCACGCCATTTTTACAACGGTTAACGAGTTTTGTCTCGCCATAACCTTTTGCAATCATTCGTCGCGTTTCGATGCCTTTTTCTACCAAATATTTTTTTATGCCTTCTGCCCGGCGTTGCGACAAATCAAGATTGTAACTGTCCGAACCGCGTGAATCGGTGTGTGAACTCAACTCAATCACGATATCCGGATATTTTTTCAAGATGCCGTGCAAATAATCCAAAGACTGTTGTACCAATGCCCAGTTATCCATGTGTTCTTCTGTCGCTTCGTATTTATCGAGTTTGTAGTAAATATCTTGCAATTTAATACGCTCCAAACGATTGACAGTAATGAGCTTCGCG
>JAYTNA010000633.1:0-3866 GCA_043748865.1 Saprospiraceae bacterium | reverse complement strand
CGGCGAAGCCGGCTTTAAATACAGGCTAAGTAAATACGAATCATGAGTGAAGAATAAAAAAAGCGCGAAAAAAAATTAATTTCTCCGCGCTTTTTTTATTCTTTATTCATGATTCATCATTTTGCTGATGCGGCGGGTGCATTAGACACCACTTGAACATTTAATTTAGCAGAAACTTCTTTGTGCAAATTAATCGTGATTTCATGTGTACCAAGTTCTTTGATAGTGTCAACCGCAATTTTTTTGCGTTCGACTTGTACACCCAATTTATCTTCGATGGCTTTTGCAATTTGAGCAGCGTCTACCGAACCGAATAATTTACCTTTATCACGCGCTTTTGCAGAAATGGTAACTGTTTGTCCGTTGATTTTGTCGGCGAGCGTTTGATACTCGCCTAATTTAGCGGCTTCTCTTTTGTCTAAAGCACGCACGATAGAGGCATATTTTCTGCGATTGCTGTCATTAGCAACCAAAGCATGACCTTGCGGAATAAGAAAATTATTGCCGAAACCGTCTTTTACTTTTTTTATTTGATATTGATAGCCGAGTTTTTCGACATCTTTTAATAATATAACTTCCATTATAGTTGTTAATTGAATTGAGTTTAGTCGGTTAGTCGATTAGTCGGTTAGTCAGTTAGTTTTTAATTTGACTAACTGACTGACCGACTAACCGACTAACCGACCCTAAAAAATTATTTCATCAAATCCGCCACATACGGCAACATTGCCAGGTGACGCGCACGTTTTACCGCAGTAGCCGTGCGTCGTTGAAATTTGAGAGAGTTACCGGTGATACGACGCGGTAAAATTTTACCTTGTTCATTGATGAATTGCAACAAAAACTCCGGATCTTTATAATCCACATGTTTCAATCCAAATTTTCTGAAACGGCAATATTTTTTGCGTTGCTGACCAATATTCGGATTACTTAAAAATTTTATATCGTCTCTTGATGCCATAGCAGCAATTTTTGTTTAAAGGTGAAATGAAAAATTATTCTTCGCCGGCACCGCCTGTATCGCCCGATTTAATAGCGGCATCTTTCAATGCTTTTATTTCAGCTAAAGCTTTTTTGCGTTTACCAAGTTTGCCGGCACGTTTGTCCGCATTGTATTGTACAGCGTGCGTATCGAGTGCAGTGGTTAAAAAGCGCAAGATTTTTTCGTCGCGACGCAAAATCAATTCCAATTTGTCAATAACAATACCGTTTTCACCTGAAAATTCAACGGAATAATAATAACCGCTGTTTTTTTTCTTAATCGGATACGCCAATTGGCGCAAGCCCATTTCGTCTATATGAACAATACTGTATCCGGCTTCGTGTACAGTGTTCACATATTTCTGAGCAGTAGCTGCAATTTCATCGCCGGGCAGCGTGGGATTGACGATGAAAGTAACTTCATAATGACGCATAGGTCGAAGTGTTAATGTGGTTTAATTAAAAAAATATTCAAAAATGCCCGCAAAAGTAAATAATTAAAACTAAATATCCAAACTGTTTTAGTTTTTCTTCAATTTAGTTTTTCTTCAAGAGGGTAGCATTATATCTTTTTTGTAAAGAATCTATCAATGGGTCTTGTGCCGGTACGACGTATTGTTTGTAACGGCGGAAAGGATTGAAATTAATGTAACGTTTCGGATTGAGGCGCACATCTTGCATCAAGGCTTCTGTATGAATGAGCATCAAGTTTAAATTTTTGTAAACGCTGTCGTTCGTTGTAAGTTGTCCGAATGTGCCTTCTCCATTTGAAACTTTTGTCATCACACCTGTTAAACCTTTTAAAGTGTTTTGAGTTTCCGATAAAGTTTGTTTCAAAGCGAAAATAGCCAAATCGAGACTATCCGTTGCACCATTTATTTTTCCGAAATTAAGTGTATTGGCGTGTTCGGCGAGTGATTTTACGTTATTCAGAGTTCCGGTAATGTTATCGTTGTTGTTTGCTAACCCACGTGTGACTAATTCTAAATTCTTAAAAGTACCTTTCATATTTTCAGAAGAAGCGGCTAAAAGTTTATTCACCGTTTCCGTAGATTGTTTCAAACTGATGAGGGCTTGTTGAATATCGCGCAGACTTTTTCCGACTTCATTGTCCGGTTTTTTTAAATTCAAGGAAAGCGTATCTACCATAGCGTTAACACCGCCCGTCAATTTTTTTACATAAGGGTCTATTTGTTCGGGCGTTCCTATCATAGATTGCAACATATTGTATGAAGCACCTTGCAAAAAATCACCTGAAACGGCACAATTTCCGCTGACGCAAGGTTTATCGTAAACAATCTGCATCGCTTTGCCGGATAAAACGCCGTTTGAAAATAAAATAGCTTGTGCATTTTTCGGAATACCCGGATTTTGTTTAATCACAAGCACCAACGTTGCTTTATTATTATTATCCGGTCGAAATTTAATTTCTTTAACCGTACCGACCGTTACGCCGTGAAAATATATGGGTGAAGATGTCGTGATTTGTTCTGCATCATCGAAATCGGCGTTCAGAATTATATTTTTATCTAAAACGCTCTCATTCTTCAAAAATTTATATCCCCAAAATACGGCGATAATGGTGAGGGCTGCCAACAACCCAATTTTTGTCTCGTTTGAAATTTTCATGCGATTTTTTCGTTTTTTCTAAAGTAAAGTTACAAAGTAGAATTATTAAGTAACAAATTTATACCAAAAAATATTATTATCAAATTTTCGTAAAATTTTACGCAAAAATAGTCCTTTATTGTCAATGCGACGAAGAAATTATTAGGATACTTTGTTCGAAAAATTTGGGATGGCTTATGTTTAGAAATCAAATCTCAAACGCAAATTCAAACGCCTTGATGTCAAGTAGTTCGGAATAGGATAATAAATATTGCTGATTGTTTTTATCCAAGTTTTAGACGCTTCATTCGGATAATCCGTTAAATTAAAAACTTCGGCACTTATCCAAGCACTGCGTGTGAAACGAAAAATACTGTTTGGTCTTTTATTTTTCCACGACTCTTGCCACAACGCATACGAAAAACCAATATCAACACGCTGATAAGAAGGATAGCGGTAAGTGTTTCTATAAATATCATTTTTCTCCGGAAAACCGAAAGGCAAACCGGTACCGATGTTCAAACTCAAGTGCAATTTGAAATTTTTATTTTTTGGCAAATAATCTTGAAAGAAAACAGACAGCGTTAAAAGTTGATCGGTCGGTCGCGCCACATCACTTACGGCGTGACCCGTTGAATCACCGACTGCACGTTCAAGATGTTGTATACCGGTGATAGATTCTCGCGCACGTAATAGCGATAAATTCAACCACGATTCCGCACCCGGCACAAACTCACCGTTCAAACGCATATCCAAACCGGTGACGTAGCCTGTTGCATCATTTTTTCCGGAATAGGTAACGCGCACATTATTTATGTCGTAAGACACCAAATCCCAGAGCGATTTATAATAAATTTCGGTGGTAAATCGGAAAGGAATTTTTCTGAGGCTACCGATACTAAAATCATAAGTCATACCTGCTACTACTTGCGCCGATTTTTGCGCTAACTCATTCGGATTTACAGTGCCGTCACGTGCGCGTAATTCTCTGTAAAATGCGGGTTGATAATATAATCCGCCTGCAAGCCGAAATGACACTTCTTTGTTCCAAGGTTTATAAGAGAGTTGCACACGCGGCGTGATAAATTTTTCTTGATTGAGCGTCCAATATTGTCCGCGTAAACCAAACGTTGCTTGAAATTCTCCGACGCTGTCGCGTTTGTGCGTATAAGTCGTTTGCAGGAAACCGGAAAACCGATCGGAACTCAATTGATTTTGCGTTTTATAAACTTTGTGCAACAGCAACGCGCTGTCGCTATAAGGCAAAGAGTATAACG
>JAYTNA010000632.1:0-3852 GCA_043748865.1 Saprospiraceae bacterium | reverse complement strand
TGAATTTCATGACAAATTAATTTTCAATTGCTTTCGAAATTTCAAAACATCGTTTATTTACAATCACGCACTTATTTGATTCTTTGACAATTTTACCGGAGCGATTCTCACTTTGCGAATCTTGCGTTAAAATTAAACTCAAGATTCGCAAAGTGAGCCGCAAAGTTCGCAAAGAATATACATAAAATGCATCAAGATTTATTTTTTTTAAATCACTCCAATAAAATTGTCAAAGAACAAAAAAAATTATAAAAAAATTGTGCACAAAAACTTTCAAAAAAAAATGAAAAATTTTTTGAATTTCATTTTCGTTTTGAAAAAAATTATAAAAAAAAATTGAAAATAAAAAAGCGTGATAAGATTAAAATCTCATCGCGCTTTTTTTATTTTTTTTATTTCTAAATTACTTTTTTCTTTTGTCACTATTCAAATCTTTTTACATAAACCCAAAAAGAAAAAGAGTAACCACTTGCGCGGTTACTCTCGACAAAAAATATATTCACTTTTACTCTACTAGCCAAGATTTTTTTAATGAATAATGAATAATGAATAATGAATAATGAATAATGAATAATTTTTTTAAAAGATTTCATTATTGTTCGTTATTCATTTTTCATTTTTCATTTAGAATGGGCATCCGTTACATTTACTCACGTGTGCATTTTCATTCGGACGCGACAATTTTTTCTTCGCATCGTCTAAACAATCTTTGCAACCCAATACACGAAATTCTGTACGCCGATTCATCTGGTGCTCTCTTTCGCTACACGGTATCGCATTCACACATTTATTTGTCGGAATACTTTCTCCGTAACCGCGCGGTACTAAGCGATCGCGCTCTACACCATGTTCTATTAACCAACGCACAACAGATTCCGCACGACGTTGAGATAAACGTTTATTATACGAATCGGAACCGCGTGCATCTGTATGCGAAGAAATTTCGATGATATAATTCGGATTATCTTTTGTCAATTTCATCAATTTATTCAATTGCGCCGTAGATTCATCGCGTATATAGGCTTGATCGAAGTCGTAATAAATATGCAATAAATAGGCTTGAGCAGAATCGCCGGCAGCATATTTTGTATCGGAAGGAATAAATGCAGATGAATTCGGGTCGTCTTGCATCGTACCGTCTTTATAAGCAATACCGTCTTTTTTGCCGGTAAACGGTTTATTGTTTTTCATGTACAAACCGGTTTCTTCGTCTTTATAAATCGTTCCTTTAGGATGTTTTACTTTGCCGGCGGTTGGAATTTTACCATTATCGGTAACAGTTCCCGGATTCAAAGGTGATACAGTGCCGTTCGGATTTGTCTCGCCCGTGCGATTTATATTATTTCCACCTGCTTCAGTAATCGCACCCGGTTGTCCGGCAGGAGCTGTTGTCGGTTGCAGATTTAAGTTTACTTGATATGTTTTAGAATCTTTTTGATTGCGCGAACAGATAGTATCTTGCGTTGTTACGGCGAAGTATTTATCTTTTTCACCGCGCAATTTATAGCAACACGCATTTGCCATTTTAAATTTGAATTTACCGCTCGCATCTGTTGTGTAAGTTTGTATTGAATCTTTACAATCACCTATAAACGAAACTTTTGCGTCAGGCAAAGGCAAGCCCGTTGCTTGGTCGAAAACAATACCTTCGACCATAAATTTTTGTTCTTTGCGCAACGGAATTTCTACAATCGTATTTTCAACACTTGCAGCTTCTTTCACACATCCTTGTTTACTGTTTTTTTCGTAACCGGCAAACGTCGCGTTGAAAGTACAACAAGAATTAAATTTCACATCAACGGTTACTTTACCATCTTTTCCGGTTTTGAGTTTGCGTTTGATACACGAATCGGAAGTTACTTCCGCGCCTTCAATCGGTAATTTAGTTTGTTCGTCAAAAACGAAAATTTTAACCGGTGTTGCTTTTTTCGTAAAGCTGTAAATATCATCGCGTCCGGCACCACCTTGACGATCGGAAGTAAAAAATCCGGAAGTACCTTCATTATCTAAAGTCAAACCAAAATCATCATCTTTTGAATTAATTGGTGCGCCGATATTTTCCGGAGCAGTCCATTGTCCGCCCTCTTTGGGATCAATAGAATAAATATCTAAACCACCTAAACCCAATTGTCCGTCAGATGCAAAATACAAACGCCCGCTGTTATGAATAAACGGAAAAATTTCATTGCCTTCCGTATTGACACTCGGTCCAAGATTCATCGGTGGTCCCCAACGACCGTTTTCCAATTCCGACACATATAAATCCATGCCGCCAAAACCGCCCGGCATATCGCTGGCGAAATATAATTTGTTACCGTCGTTGCTCAAAGTAGGATGCGCACAAGAGTATTCATCGCTGTTGAAAGGCAAACTTTCTTCACCCTTCCAACCGTTACCGCTTTTTTTATCGGTATAAATTTTCAAACGGATAATACCTTGATCGTCGTGACCGGATTTTCCTTTACTTAAATTGTTGCGCGTGAAAAATATTTGTGATTGATCTTTATTGAATGTGACTGCAGCATCGTGGTATTTTGAATTAATATCGCTCGAAAATTTTTCAGGTTTACCCGTTTCAACTTTCGTACCTTTTCCTGTCGTTGGCACGAAGTATAAATCCAAAAATGGACTACCCGTCCAACAATGATTGCGTTTAATGGCAGTACCTTTATCACGTTCGGAAGCAAAAACGATACCCGGTCCTTTTTTATCGTCTTTATAAAACGTAGCGCCGAAATCGTCGAGATTGGAATTGAAAGCAGTATGCGCTATTTCATAAACGCCTTCACCTTTTGTTTTAAGTTCTTTTTCATAATCGCAGGCGCGATTTTGATATTGTCCGCGCACATCTTCCGGCACTGCTTCTGCGAATTTTTTAAACCATTCGCGGGCTAAATCGCATTTACCGTTGCGTTGCAGCATTTCACCGTAATATAAATAGTGAATTGGTTGAGCTGTTTGTAAACGAACGACTTGTGAGTATAAAAATTCGGCGTTTTCAGAATCATTTACTTTGCGATAACATTCGGCTAAGGCTATTCTTGCGTCATCGTTATCGCCTTTTGCGACAACTTGGCTGAGTAATTCAATCGCACCGGTGTAGTTCAAATCTTTCATGTACTGTTTAGCACGATCAACTTTTGCGTTTTGAGCAAATAGGTGGCAAGTCATAAAGATAGCCACTACCGGGAGGTAAAAACTTCTTAATTTCATCATAATAAGTTTAAATCGGAAAAGGGAATATAATAATTGTTAGTTGTTAATTGTTAGTTGTTAATTATTGATTTATTCAAATTTGAATACTTAACAATTAACAACTAACAATTAATAACTTTATTTTTCTCCTCCGACGCTTGTAAAAGTGAATTTTAAAGAATACGGAAGAATAACTCAAAAAATCGTACCAAAAATTTGTTATTGGTTCTAAGCTGTTGGTTGTTGATAATTTTTATTATAATTAGTTAGAAAACGTAAAGCGCATAAAATAAATAATTTTTTATTTCATGTCTACCAAAATGTTATGCCTGACGGCATTCCCAGCTAACTAACCAATTAACCAATTAACCAATTAACCAACCAACTAACTAAAAGTAACGCGGTGTAACTACACGTTTCGTTTTAAAATCAAATTCATATCCTACCATGATTTCAAATGAACCACCCGCTTTAGATTGCAATTTAGTGAGCGTATAATCGTAACCGGCACCTAAACGCAAACCGTTCGACAAATAATAAGCCATCCAGAAATCTACGGAATCGAATGAGCTTTTTTTGTATGCTGCTTCAACCGCAGTACGGAAAGAAGCACCAATCCATAAAGTTTTTTGAAAAAATAAAGACAAATCAATATTA
>JAYTNA010000631.1:0-12595 GCA_043748865.1 Saprospiraceae bacterium | reverse complement strand
AAACTACACAATGCGCATGATGCTTGGGAAATAATTCACAGTTTGGGTGATAACAGACACCAATATTTAATAGAGCAGTTTCGTCCGGGCGATGTTTTTCATGCAGATTCGATAAATGCAGGTGGTAAAGTTGTTTTTTGTAGTGTGAGTAAATATCTGTCAACTCCAATGGAAGTCGCACACGGCGGCGGCGTTTTTCGTTCCATGCTCATCGAAAGAAATAGTAAGGACGAAATGGCGATTCAAAAAATAAATTACGAAGTAATGAAGGCGTTTGGCATGAATTATTCCGCATCCCACACAGAATTTATAAAAGACCATGCGACCGGTGAATTTGTTTTTTTAGAAACAAGTTCACGCGTTGGCGGTGCCAATTTAGCGGAAATGGTAGAGGCAGGCACGGGCGTAAATATGTGGCGCGAATGGGCGCGTTTGGAAGCAGCAATGGCTGTCGGAAAAAAATATATGCCGCCTGCCGCCATAGATTTGTATGCCGGTATCGTTGTGAGTTTATCACGTTTTGAATGTCCGGATACTGCTTCTTTTACCGATACCGAAATTGTTTGGCGCATGAATAAGAATCACCACATTGGTTTGATTGTTAAAGCAGATACACCGGAAAAAGTAAAATTATTTTTAGATGATTATACACAACGCATCATCAAATATTTTCACGCAGCGATGGATGCGCCGAATAAATCATCAAGTTAGTTATCCGTTATTGGTTATCGCTTATTGGTTTGTCTTAGCTTGAAATAGCTTGACATAAATGAGTGCTAATTAATTTTTTAATTCTTAAACCATATAGTTCACATTGATAACAAAGTTAACATAGCTTCTGAAGTAATTTTTAATTCTTAATTTTTAAAGTGCATCATTACGCAATTACTATTCATTGGACGGGCAATAAAGGTACAGGCACGAGTAATTATCGCGCTTACGACCGTCAACACACGATTGTAAAACACAATGCGCCCGAAATTTTTGGCTCATCAGATCCTACGTTTCGCGGCGACATAACCAAATATAATCCGGAAGATTTATTGGTAGCTTCGCTTTCTTCGTGTCATTTACTTTGGTATTTGCACGTTTGTGCCGAAGCCGGTGTTATTGTTTTAGATTATACGGATAATGCTACCGGAACTATGATTGAAACACCTGAAGGGGGCGGCAGATTTACAAAAGTCACGCTGCATCCGATCGTAACAGTTGCCGATGAAAGCATGATTGAAAAAGCAACCGTATTGCACCAAAAAGCCAACGCGCTTTGTTTTATAGCCAATTCTGTCAATTTTCCGGTGCATCACGAAGTAAAAACAATAGCTATGAGCCGTGAGCTATGAGCTTCGAGTTGTAATTTTCAATTTCTATAAAGTTCTTCCATAAGTTCGCACTGCATTACTGCGCTCATGAAAACTATTTATCTTTTTTCCGGTCTCAGAGCCGATCTTCAAATGTTTCAATTTTTAGATTTTAAAGGATACAATACCGTTTTTATCCGGTGGATTGAACCGCAATCGAATTAAACAATAGAAAATTATGCTCAAAGATTAACTGCTCAAATAAAAACGCCGCAACCCATTCTTATCGGACTTTCTTTCGGCGATATGATGTACCTGTGGCTTCTTAATTTAATTTTGTTGTGAATTTCGTGTCATCGAAAAATCTTATTTCTATTTTTTAACACGTCACATAAAGAGCAGAACAGCAATCTTGAAAGTTAAATTTTCATTAATTTGGATTTTTTTTAAAATTTCTTTTAAACTTTTTTTAAGTTTGCAGAGTCAAAACTTTAGAATAAAAAATATTGCGAAGTTTTCTTTAATTTAATTTCCAATCCTCTCCATAGTTAGTCAGTCTTAATAGTTCTTCATCTAACCATAAATAAAATGGGTGCTACAAATTCACAAACAATTTTAAAACCTGAACGCATGGTACTGTCCGGATTAAATCCGTACGCCGGTACTTTCGGCAGAGATCAACTTATTCACTTATTGAAACGAACGATGTTCGGTGCAAAAAAATCAGATATTGATACGCTGCAAGGTAAAACGTTGTCACAAGTCATAGATATTCTATTGACGGCTCCGGCAACTGATGCAGCTCCGCCGATAAACACTTATGCTACTGTCGCTTATCCGGATACCGTTGTTCCGCTCGGACAAACTTGGGTGTATGCACCCGAAGACGGCAACCTCAACGGTGCGCGACGCAACTCGTTGAAATCTTGGTGGATTGGGAATATGCTCAATCAAAGCACGAGTATTCACGAAAAAATGGTGATGTTTTGGCACAACCATTTTTCTACACGTGTGACCGATACATCTGCTTTGCTTTTCTATCCGCATTTAACGCTGTTGAGAAAAAACGCACTCGGCAATTTTAAAACTTTTGTACACGATGTAACGCTTGACCCAAATATGTTGCGTTTTTTGAACGGCTATAGAAACGTAAAAGCCGCACCGGATGAAAATTACGGACGTGAACTGCAAGAATTGTTTACGATGGGTAAAGAACCGCAAAATTACACCGAAGCAGATGTAAAAGCCACAGCGAAATTACTTACGGGTTGGAAAATTCGTGCAGAAACTTTTAAAATAAACCCGAATGATGCTAATGAAGCACTCAAAAATCGTTATGCTTCTTATTTTAATTTACCTGACCATGATATAACAAATAAACAATTTTCGGCGGGTTACAACAATACGATTATTAAAGGTGATGCAACAGTAAACGCCGGCAGTATAGAACTTGACGCGTTGACGAACATGATTTTTGCTACCGACGATGCCGCAAAATATATTTGTCGTAAACTCTATCGTTTTTTTGTTTATTACAAAGTAGATGCGACCGTTGAAGCGAATGTGATTGCACCGCTGTCCGTTATTTTTAAACAAAATAATTTTGATATTAAACCGGTTTTAAAGGCTCTTCTGAGCAGCGAACACTTTTTTGATGTGGCGAATACCGGCTGTATCATCAAAAGTCCTGTTGATTATTTAGTGGGTTTGTTGCGAGAATTTAGTGTCACTTTTCCGGATGCAACTGATTATGTCACACAATACAGTGCCTGGCAAACAATTTGGGCAAATGCCAACGGTTTGTTACAACAAAGACAAGATGTAGGCGATCCGCCAAATGTTGCCGGTTGGGAAGCGTATTATCAATCCCCTTTGTACCACGAATTTTGGGTGAATACCGATTCGTTTCCGAAACGTTTACGTTTTACGGATCAATTACTGACAACAGCCGGTTTCGGTTTGGGTTCAGGCAAAAAATTTGCGATTAATGCCGTGACTTTTACTGATGCACTCGGCATTGATGCCGAAGACCCGAATCTTTTGGTAGATCGCGTTTTAGAATTGTTGTACCGTGTACCTGTTTCCCCAAATTTCAAAGCGTACATGAAAACGACTATTCTTTTAGACGGACAGGCATCGGATCATTATTGGACAGATGCGTGGGCGGCGTATAAAGCCGCACCGACAAACGCCATGGCTTTAAGTATCGTCAACACACATTTAATCAAACTTTATAAATTTTTACTCGATAGTCCTGAGTATCAACTTAGTTAGTTAAAAGTTGAAAATTATCAATTGGTATTTTGCAACTTTCAATTTTCAACTTTCAACTTTCAACTAAAATGAAAAGAAGATCCTTTATAAAAAACGCTACCGTTTCAGCCGCTATTCCTTCGCTGTTCGGTGCTATGGGTATAAAAGCATTCGGGGCATCACCTTTGCTCAGTTTATTAAATAATGCCTATACCGATACGGATCACGTATTGGTAATTGTCCGCCTCGCAGGTGGTAACGATGGTTTGAATACCGTTATCCCGCTCGATCAATATTCAAATTTAAGTACGGCACGCGCCAATATCTTGATCAATGAAAATCAAGTATTGAAACTCAATGGCGTAACCGGCACCGGTTTAAATCCGGCGATGACCGGTATGCAAACGCTTTTTAATGAAGGAAAAGTAAAAATCATACAAGGCGTGAGTTATCCGAATCAAAATTATTCGCATTTTCGTGCAACAGATATTATGATGAGCGCGTCTGATTCCAACCAAGTGGTTTCAACCGGTTGGGCAGGACGTTATTTAAGCAGTGAGTATCCGAATTATCCGATTGGTTTTCCGAATTTAACAATGCCGGATCCTTTAGCGATTCAAATGAACGACATCACTTTGACGTTTCAAGGGCAGAGTACTTTGATGGGTATTACTATTTCCGATCCGGACAGTCCGTACGCTTTTTTTACTGACCCAAATCAAGCCTCATTGCCCGCTAATATGGCGAATGAACTTTCCTATTTACAAACAGTTGCGAAACAAGCCGATAAATACGGCGGCGGTGTAAAAGCAGCTTATGATAAAGCAGCGAACACCGTTACTTATCCGACAAACAATCAATTAAGTCCGCAACTTTCTAAAATTGCGCGGATGATTAAAGGCGGATTGAAAACGCGCGTTTACATGGTGCACATGGGCAGTTTCGATACGCACGTCAATCAAGTTGTGGCGACGGATCATGCTACCGGCAGTCAAGCGAATTTATTGCAACAATTATCTGATGCGATGTTAGCTTTTCAACGCGATTTGGAAGGATTAAAAATTCAAGATCGCGTTTTAACGATGACTTTTTCGGAGTTTGGTCGCCGTATAAAATCAAATGGTTCCGGCGGAACAGATCATGGTGCTGCTTATCCGATGTTTGTTGTCGGCTCGAAATTAAAAGGCGGAATGTTGGGCGTTAATGCAACCATTCCGGCAAATGCAGATGTGAACGCCAACTTACCGATGCAATACGATTTCCGTTCAGTTTACGGTTCACTCCTCAAAGATTGGTTTTGTATCAATGCTACCGATTTGAATACTGTGATGTTGGGCAGTGCCGCCGGTTTACAAAATTTACCGATTGTTGCTTCGCAATCGTGTAGTACTGTCAGCGATACGCACGATATGAACAATGCCGCCGGCTTAAATTTAGTTTCAAATTATCCGAATCCTTTTGATTTCGGCACCAACATTCAATTTGATACACAAGGCGGACACACACTCGTACAAATTTTCGATGTCGAAGGTCAACTCGTCGCTGTTCCTGTTGACGGCATTTATCCTGCCGGCAAACACAACGTATATTATAACGGAGGGTATTTGCCTTCGGGTATTTATTATTTGCGTTTTCAAGATTCGACTTATTCGCAGGTAAAGATGATGAGTAAAGTGAGGTAATGTTTGAAATTAAAAATTGAAAATGTTTCTATCGTCTTTATGATGATAGAAACATTTTTACGTATTAAAATTAATTATGGGTCAGATAATTTCGTTCAGTTTTTTTTAAAACAACAGACTTAAATTTCACTTCATTTATTCTCTGTAAACCTTTCAATGCACACTTTGTTTAATAATAAGTTTAAAATTTTTATTAACTCATCGGCAATGCTACTATTTTAATGGACACTTTACACTCTCATCTTGAAAACACACGAAACCCGGAAGAAAAAACGCCGGTCAATTCTGTAAAAAAAAATAAGCGCACTATTTCGGAAATTCACGACATTCTCACCAATCGCGGTGTGAAACTGTTTGTCGTGTTGGGCAGTTTTTTTATTGCCAACGCTATCATTGCCGAATTCATGGGCGTGAAAATTTTTTCTTTCGAGCAAACTGCCGGTATTAAACCGGTGCATTGGCGCATTTTCGGCGGCGATTTTAATCTCGATTTATCGGCGGGTGTTTTATTATGGCCCGTTGTATTTATTATGACCGATATTATCAACGAGTATTTCGGTCCACGTGGGGTGCGTTTCTTATCTTATTTAGGAGCTGTTCTTATCGCGTACGCTTACTTTATGTACTACGGATCTATTCAACTCGTACCTGCGGGTTGGTGGCCCGGAAGCCAAGCAACTAAAGGCACTGCCGATATGAACAGTGCGTACAACGCTATTTTCGGACAAGGTATGTCAATCATTATCGGTTCCCTCGCCGCTTTTGTTCTCGGACAAGTTATAGATGTAGCTATTTTTCACCGCATAAAAAAAATTACGGGTGAAAAGTATTTGTGGTTGCGTTCGACGGGCAGTACTTTATTTTCGCAACTCGTGGATACTTATGTCGTTACTTCTCTTGCCTTTTATTTTATTCCTATCATGTTTCCTTCCACCGGACAAACGCCTTGGACGGTGCAACAACTCTTAACTGTTTCAACCGGCGGTTATATTTATAAATTTATTGTCGCTATTGCCATGACTCCGATTATTTATCTCGTGCATGGCATTATTGAATCGTATCTCGGAAAAGACTTGGCGAAGCGTATGAGAAATTTAGCAGCAGGGGATTCTTAGTAATGAATAATGAACAATGAATAATGAACAATGAACATAAAAAATTCCGTAAACTATTTCTAATTTTTGGTTTTAAAATGAATGAAATCCTTAACGAAAAAGTTTGTGCAGTCTCATCATTCACCATTAACAACTAACAATTATTAACTAAAAACTATGCTCGTTTCTTTCGACGATTTTTTAAAAATTGAAATGCACGTCGGTACGATACTCGAGGTGCAAGATTTTCCGAAAGCAAAAAAACCTTCGTATCAACTCTCGATTGATTTTGGAGAAAAGATTGGAATCAAACGCAGTTCAGCTCAAATCGTTACACTCTACACAAAAGAAAAACTTATTCAACAACAAGTTATTGCCGTCACTAATTTTCCGCCGCGCCAAATTGCCAATTTTTTTAGTGAAGTCTTAGTACTTGGTTCCGTTGCAGACGACGGAACGGTTACTTTGTTACAACCGGAACGTCAAGAGAAAAATGGAACACGGATTGGGTGAACTCCTAAATCAAAATCTCATATTCATTCTTATCATTAAAAATTGTCAGTCGCATGTTATCTGTAAGTCGTGTAAAAAGACCATGCAGTTTCGGTACTTCATAATGGAAAAAGAACATCATGGTTTCTCTTTTCGAATCATAAAATATAGCTTCTTCTAAAGTCGGTGCTTTCCCTTTTTCCGATTCAATACCTTGTTTCAACCATTGCCACGCCACATTCAAAATTCCGAAAGCTTCCATGTATAAATTCGCATCGGCGAGTGCCACTTCCATATTACCTTTGCCGGCTAATTCGAGCAAATGTGCCGTAACTTTTTTAAAATTTTCGATTTCGCAATTAAATTGATTGTAATAAGGTTTTATATTCTCAAATTTTTTCGCGGCAATTATGTCTTCTTCCACTTCACCATACCACAACTCCAAAGATTTTCCTTGATTGGCTATCACTTGACGACCCAAAAGAGCTTGCGATTGAATTCCTGTTGTACCTTCGTACAAACTCATTATGCGCACATCTCGCAGCATTTGTTCCAATTCAAAATCTTCGGTATAACCGTAGCCGCCTAAAACTTGTAAACCTTGATTGACGGCAACAAATCCGGCTTCAGCTCCGTAAGTTTTTGCCACGGGCGTTAAGAGTTCTAAAAGCGCGTTGTAATACGATTTTGGATTTTGGATTTTGAATTCCGGATTTTTCTCCGTCTTTAAGGCATTTAGATTACTTCCTGTCATTTTAAAATTGTGTTCCAAATCCAAATATTTGAAGCACTGTAAAATTAAACTCAAACCACCTTCCACGATCGCTTTTTGAAGCAACAACATACGCCGCACATCCGGATGATGAATAATGGTTGTCGGCGCACCCAAAGCTATTTTTTCATCCAGCCTCCTACCTTGCGGACGTTCTTGCGCATACTGTAATGACGCATAATAAGCCGGTGATGCCACTTGAATGCCGCCCAAACCGACACCCAAACGTGCACCGTTCATCATCAAAAACATTTGCGGTAAACCGCGATGCGGTTCGCCGAGCAAATAGCCGATGCAATTATTTTCTGCACCAAACTCTAAGTGCATAGCCGGTGTTGCTTTTTGTCCCATTTTATGATAAATGCCGATGGAGGTAACGTCATTAGTCGCTTGGTCGGTCAGTCGGTTAGTCGGTTGGTCTTGGACTAACCGACTAACCGACTGACCGACTAACTGACTAACTTTCTTTTTCGGTACAATAAACAACGAAATTCCTTTTGTGCCTTTCGGTGCGCCATCAATTCGCGCTAAAACGAGATGAACGATATTATCAGTCAGATCGTGATCGCCGGCGGATATAAATATTTTTTGTCCTTTAATTTTATAGGTACCGTCCGCTTGCGGTGTTGCGGTTGTGGCGACATCAGAAAGTGAACTGCCGGCTTGCGTTTCCGTCAAGCACATCGTTCCGAGCCATTCGCCGGACAACATTTTTGGCAAGAAAATATTTTTTTGTTCCGGCGTACCGAAAGTATAAATCAAATTAGCAGCTCCTCGTGTCAAATCGGTATACATCACAAAACTGTTGTGCGCACAGCCCATGATAAATTCGCCGGCAGCAGCAATAGTTTTTGGCAATTGCATCCCGCCGTATTCCTTAGAAAAAGGCGCGGCAATTAAACCCGCTTCGCTGAAAGTTTTTAAAAAATCGTGTGCGCCTTGATGTACTTTTACTTGCCCGTCAATTAATTCCGGTTGTTTTTTATCAGAATCAACATAAGTCGGATGCATTATTTTTTCGGCAATATCCGTTGCTGTGTCGAGCGTAAAACTAAAAGTTTCTTGATCAAAATCTTTAAAATAATCGAGTTGCGTCAACTCATTGACTTTCAACACTTCAAAAAGTGTAAAATCGAGATTGCGACGAGAGAAAAATTTATGTGCCATTTTGGATTTTGGATTTTGGATTTTAGGTTTTGGATTTATGAATCCGAAACCGTACTTACTGACATAAAAGTAGGGATTTAATTTTAGTTTTTGATTAGCTCAAGTATAAAATTGGCAGCAAATAAGAAGTTCTCGTGCAGTCTTATTACACTGCATTACACGAAACTATAAAATAATTAGTTTCTTACTTCCGAATTTTATCTATTTCGCTTTATTTAATCTGTTGAGATTAAAAAAATTAAAATTCAAGTTCCTTATTTTTGCAAATATATTTCCGCTCACGCGATAATCATTTAAAGCGCGATAAGTGAGGATACACGCAAAAGGTACCATAATAAATACCGGAATCCATGCTGCCATTACGCCGCCGATACTCGCGTGTTCTTTCAAATTTTTAAAATAAATGACGGACACCATAAAAATCATGAAAAAGAAAATCGCAATGAGAATCGGATAGCCGAAACCGCCTTTTTGGACAATCGCACCCATCGGCGCGCCGATGAACAGAAAAACCAAACAAACGACCGCCAAACTATATTTCATTTGCAATTCGTAAATGAATTTACTTTTTGAATCTTCGAGAATACCGACATTACGCTGCGTAGATTCTATTTGCGTTAAAACGCCGCGCGCTTTTGTGCTAGCCGAACTTTGAATGGAACGTGCATCCGGCTCCGTTTGGTTCTTTAAATAATCATAAAAATCAGCTCGTAATTTTTTATTGATAAATTTTGACGTGTCGGGTGTAACTTTAAAATCCGGCGCAATTACATTATTCCGCGCATTGCCCGCAGTTGATTGCTGACGACTGACGGTTGCCGGCTGATCAATAACCTCAAATTTTTTATGATTTTTTGCAAACGGTGTTCCTGCTAATCTTTCATCACTCAATCCGTATAAAGAATCTTTGTTTGTAGGAGCCGGATTCGGTCTGTGTTTTATAAATTCGGGATTGGAAGTGAGGGGAATATTTTTAATAATTATCGGATTTTTTTTCGCCGCTGTATCAGCTACGGGCGGCTTTGCTTGCAAGCACGTAAAATAGTTATCGATATTTTGACCCAAATCAGTCAAATATCCGTTGCCTTGAATGTTCAAAGAATCTAAGGAATGAATGAGTTGCCGACTGCTTTGCGTTTTTTGATTGCGGGTGAATAAATTTTCGTTGGTTTTTTGTTTGTCAAATTGTGTTAAATCAAAAAGTTTTTGCCATGAAGCAAATTTAATGCGCACAAACGGATATTGTTGTTTCGTGGTGTTTGTCGAAGGTTGCGATTCTTCGTATTGCACACCATCAAACAAATTCATCACGATAAATTGTTTGTCGGTAGTGGTAAACATATCGCCATGCTTTGCAACTGTTTCGTTAATGAGTTGCGTGTTTTTATCTTTATTGCCGTAAATAATTACGCCATTTTTCAAAGTATGTCCGTCTTTTTCTTTTTTACCGATGCGAATAGTGTAATCACCAAATTCATCATTAAAAACGCCGTCTTGCAAAGTCAACGCCGGTTTTGATTTGCGAATATCATAAAACCGCGCATAAAATTTAAGATTTGCCCAAGGAATAATATATTCAGAAGTAACGATTGAAAAAATTGTTACACCTGCAACCGCATATAACAACGGACGGCAAACGCGCAAAAGTCCAACGCCGGCAGATTTAAAACTGGATAATTCATATTTTTCCGCCAAATTGCCGAGCAACATGACACTCGAAATTAAAACGCCGATTGGTAAAGCCAGTGGCACCATCGTCATTGAAAGATAGAAAACGAGTTCCGTCAATTCAAAAATGGATAAACCTTTACCCATAATGTCGTCAATATATACCCACAAAAATTGCAACACTAAAACAAATAGCGCGATACCGAATGCAACCGCAAGCGGCGGAATAAATGATTTGATGAGAAATTTATCTATAATTTTCATAATTCAATTACGAATTACGAATTACGAATTACGAATTAAAACATTTTTTATGTCGTAATTCGTAATTCGTAATTCGTAATTAATTTTTCTTTTTCCAATAACGCACAAGTCCTGCCACCGACATCCAAGCCGGATTAGCTGATTCAAATTGCGCAACTAACTCGTCGGTCGCACCGAAGCGTTTTAATTCTTTTGTTACCAAATTAACGTAAAGTGATGTGATAGCATCGGCGTTTAAACCTTTATCCATACATTTTTTTACGAAATTCGCCCAACGTATTAAACGTTTGGAAAGACTATTTAGATGTGTCGCGACAGTAGAAACTTCTCCGTAATGTACTAAATGAAGGCGTTTAACTTTTAATTTTTTTATAAATGCGAGACTATTCAACCAATCTTCGATATTTATATCCGGCGGTGGACACGGCGGCACAACTATTCCGTTTTCAATTTTCACGCCGGCAACATCACCGCAAAATAAATCGTCACCGAATTGCCAGGCGATATGATGAACAGCGTGTCCGGGGGTGTAATGCGCTATGAGTTCCTTATCACCGAATTTTATTTTTTCACCGTTTTGCGGTGCGTATAAAAATATTTCGTCAATCGAATTCATTGCACCCCACAATTCATCCATTTTATCTTGATAAATTATTTTTGCAGAACTGTAAAGTTTCGATGGGTCAATCAGATGTTTTAATCCGTTTGGATGAACGTAAATTGTCGCACCTTGTTGTGCAAAATACCACGCAGCACCGGCATGATCGAGGTGAATATGCGTAAGAAAAACTTTTTTAATTTGATTGATCGAGAAACCCGCATCTTCAATTCCTTTTTTTAAATTCGGAAATGTAGAAAAAGGACCTGTTTCAACCAATGCCAATTCACCGTTACTTTCAATTAAAAAAGCGGCGATTGTATGTTTAGAGTTTTGAAAATTTAGATCAATTATGTGAATCATCTCCATTAGTTTTTATAAACGCCCACTTCCGATAATTGTACCGCGCCTTTCGATTGTAAAATACTTAAACGCAATTTAGTTGTCGTTACTACAGCGCATTTTATTAAACGTTTGTAACCGACGGTACTGAAGTTTTTTAATAATTGCCAAGCTGTACCATTCCAAAATTCAAAATTACCGCTTTCGATGCGTTGTCCTTGCGCGATATTTTCTTGCAGCATTAAAACGTCAAAAGTAATGGGTTTTTTAAATTCAAATACTACAAACGAATCGCGATTTAATTCAAGAAACGTTTCTAATTTTTTATCGATTAAAACCGGAGACGTAATGCATTGCGTCTCTATTAAATTATTTTTAAATATTTTTTCACGCAAAATGCGAAACGCATTTAAACTTTTCACATCGCTTTCCGACAACTCACCGTTTTTGTTCGGCGGAATATTGAGCAGCAGCAAACTATTTTTACCGACCGAATTAAAATATAAATCAAGCAATTGTTTACCGGATTTCACCGTCAAATCTTCGGATGCATGATAAAACCAACCTTTTCTAATTGAGACATCAGTTTCTGCCGGTATCCAAAGTTTGCCGTCGGAATCGCCTGTATTCAAATATTTTTCATCCGCCACGCCCGGCGACATTCCTGCGGTATTTATCGTTGACCAATTAGTGTTACCGGCGTTGCCGGTTTCATTTCCTACCCAACGTACGTCGGGTCCCACATCGGAAAACATGACAGCATTCGGTTGCAGTTCACGCACTAATTTCCAATAACTTTGAAAATCATACACCATATTTTTTGCATTCTCGCCTTTCGCACCATCAAACCAAACTTCGCTAATGTCGCCGTAATTCGTCAGAAGTTCGCGCAGTTGTTTTTTATAAAAATCATTATAACTCGATGTGCCGTAACTCATTTCATGTCTGTCCCAAGGCGAAAG
>JAYTNA010000630.1:0-2105 GCA_043748865.1 Saprospiraceae bacterium | reverse complement strand
CCGATAAGTTCGCACATATCTAAAAAATCGTGCGTGCCGAAACTATTGTCTTCTGTGGTGCCGCCCCACCAAATGTTGAGCATTGAAGGACGTTTTTCTTTTTCACCGATACCGTCTTTCCAATGATACGTATCGGCGAAACAACCGCCGGGCCAACGCAAGTTCGGAATTTTTAATTTTTTGAGTGCTTCGACAACATCTAATCGCACACCGTTTTTATTCGGAATCGCTGTATTTTTTTCGCCGACGTACAAACCGCCGTAAATACATCTGCCGAGATGCTCGGAAAAATGTCCGTAAATATGTTTACTAATGATTTCTTTACCTAAATCGGCGTTGATAGTAACTTGGGTTTGTGAAAAAGAGATTTGAGCGTAGCCCACTAAAAGTAACAGTAGTTTTGTTATTTTCATTACAAAGAATTTGGTTAGGAAAATTTAAAACCTAAAGATAGTTTTATCCGAGATTTAAAAAGAAAAAATCGAATAAAAACCTCGTCGAGGTTTTAACCTGTACGAAGGTGGATTCAAAAAAACGGCAAACGGCTGCCCGAAAAACATCGGACAGCCGTTTGAAAAAATTATAACTTCTAAAAATTAGTTCACTTTCAATTTTGCAGTACCTTTCAAATAAGTTTTAGTGCCTTCTTTGTTGATATAGTACTGACCACCGTTTGGACCTAAATGAATATCATGACCTTCAGCATCTTTAGAGACAACTTTGTCGCGAGCAGCAGATTTTGCAGCAGCAGCTTGTTGTTCAGCTAAAGTTCTTTTGCTGTGGTGTTGACCTTCACTGTGTTTCATTTTATTTTGTGCCGGAGCAGTTGTACCTGTTGTTGCTGCACCTGTTGCAACTGTACCTGTACCTGTTGTAGCAGAAATAGCGGCAGACTTGTGACCCATGCGGTGTTTTTTCACCATTTTTGGAGCTGCCGGAGCAGTTGTTGTTGTAGTAGTAGTAGTAGTATTTGCCGGAGCAGTAGCAGTTGGTGCTTGCGCGCTTGCAAAAGTTGCGAATCCTAACATTAAAGCAGCAGCTATTAAATTTTTCATTGACCTACGTTGTTTAATTTAATTTAAAAATAATTTCAGAAAATTGTCCTTATGCCTAATAAAATTATTAAGCAGTGCAAAGGAACGAAATTCAGACGAAAAATTTAATAGCTTGTCACCAAAAAAAAGCGTTAAACATTTGTTAATAAAATTTGACTAAATTTGAAAACTAAAATGAGCCACTTATTTAATCGAATGAAATCGTGATTTTAATTTTTCCCACTTTAAACCAAAATTATCAATTGGTTCAGTTAAGTTTTCTACTGCCGGCGTACCTATGCGCAAATAATATTTAAAAAAAGCAGAAGCCGGTATTCGCCATTTTTGCATGAATTGTAAACGACCGTTGTTTTTTTTCACGCGACCTGTTGATTGTGCTTGAAAATGATAAACGCGGCTGTCCGCAACACCGCGAAAAATTCGGCAACCAACCGACCAAAGTTTCATCGCAAAATCCGGATCGCTGTACATACCCGGACTAAACTCGACACTAAACCCGCCAATCAACAACCATGTTTTTTTACTGACGAGATTCGGAGGCCAACACGCACCGGACCAATCCGATTTTTTGTACGATTTATATTCCGAAAGTAATTTTTCTTCTTGAAAATCTGCTACACTGCGCCCATAGAGGGCTGTAATTTGACATTCATTGTTTTTTCTATAAGGTTCTATCATTGTTCCCGACAGCATAAAAATCGGATTATCAATGCGTTCTATTTCACGCACCAATGCCACATCCCATTCAGGCAGTGCGTACATATCGTCGTTCATATAAACTATGAAATCATTTTTTGCCAACCCGAATGCTTGATTCACTGCTATGCAAATCCCGATATTTTTTTCCGAACTCGTGTAATCAATTTTTTCTGCATCTGCCCAAGCTCGCGTACCGTCATTGCCTTCATTAATGTGCAAAATAATCTGGTGCGCATAATGCGAGTGTTGACGCAAAGCACGTACACAAAGTTTCAGCATTTCTAAATTATTCCACGTGGGTATTAAAATTGAAAACATTTTTCTAGTTGGTTAGTCGGTTGGTTAGTTAGT
>JAYTNA010000629.1:0-1297 GCA_043748865.1 Saprospiraceae bacterium | reverse complement strand
ATCGCTCGCAAAGTCAAACTCAATTTAGAAGGTGTTGATTTAGTGAAAGATATTTTGGTACTTGACGAAGATTATTTTAAGTTTGATAAATTCGCCGGTTTAGAAATTCACGGCATAATCGGTGCGGAAACTTTTCGGAATTATGTGGTCAAACTCGATTATATCAAACAAATTATGACGATTTACGAGCCTTCCGCTTTTACCGAATTTGAACACAGAGGCTACGATTCTTTAGATATTTTAGTGCTGCACAACAAACCGTTTATCAATACGCAAGCACAAGTAGAAACTGATTCGGTTGTAAATTTAAAATTGCTGATAGATACAGGTGCCGGTTTAGCTATGTTGCTTTATGCCCATTCAACACCCGGATTATCTCCGCCTAAAACGTCTATCGAAGGTAATATCGGCACCGGACTCGGCGGTGATTTAACAGGATTTATGGGCAGGTTGAAAAAATTTACGATAAGCGGTAACAATCAGCAATCAGCAATCAGCAATCAACTATCAGAAAGCAGCAGTCAGAAGTCAGCAAACGACAATGTGACGACAGGAAAAAAACGCACTGCTACCGTCCCAAAGCTCAAAGTTCAAGGCTCACGACTATCTTTTTCCGGGGTTATTGCGTCTTTTCAAGAAATGCGGGATTTATCCGACACGAGTTTTTTGTTGGGCAGAAACGGTATTTTGGGTGGTGAAATACTTAGCCGGTTTACAACGATTATTGATTTTCCGAAAGAGAAAATTTATTTGAAACCGAATCGCGATTTTAACGAAACTTTTAAATACGATAAAAGCGGCATCAATTTCATCGCTCAAGGTGAAAATTTGAATAAATTTACGGTCAATAGTGTGCTTTATAAATCACCGGCATCGGAAGCGAAAATTTGGCGCGGCGACGAACTAACCTCTTTTCAACATATTCCGGCGCGTTTATTTACTTTATCTACGCTCGACAGGAGATTGCAAGGTAAAACCGGAAAAAAAATCCGTTTGGTTTTTCGGCGCGACGGAAAAAGAATTGTTAAATACATTAAGTTGAGAGATTTGCTTTGACAATAGATAGTTGATAGTTTACAAAACTTATTTTATAACAAGTTGCTACAGGTTTTGCAGAGCACCAAATAAGTTCTTTTATAAAACCATTAACTATTAACGAATAACCCATGTTCAAACTCCTACTACTGTTTTACTTTATTCGAAGAATTTCATTTTCAAAAATTAAAAACGCGGTCAAGGAATTTATTGAACCATCAAAAACATTCAATCGCTCTCGGTTTTGGACGCTCGTTTCAGG
>JAYTNA010000628.1:0-13129 GCA_043748865.1 Saprospiraceae bacterium | reverse complement strand
CTTTTCCCGTTTTAATCCAATTTATTAAAGGCAAACGCAATGCTTGTGCATCTGCTGGACCTATCAAAGCTAAAGCAATTGCTCGAACTATACTTGACTTACCTGTTCCATTATCTCCAATTAAAACGTGCCAACCTGCCAAACTTTCGATAGCCTTTCCTTTAGGGATTTTAAAAGTCATTTCAAATTTATCAATAGATCTAATGTTTTCAATTTTTACTGATTTGATGTACATTTTTTTAATTTTTTATTATTTCGACAAATTTAAAAAGAAATTTGAGATTAAAAAAACAAAAATCAACTCCGGTTTTTAAAAAATACAAAACATCAAGTTGAAAAGTAAACTTTTTCTTCAAAAATTTATTTATTAATCATGACTGCCAATTTACATAAACCAATTTTTCTGCCATGTTTTTTTTCAAAAAAAATCTTTTTATCCTTTTTACACTACTCACTTTAATTTCAACCGCCCAAACCGGTACCATCATCGGGCACATTACCGATAAATACAGCAATCAACCCCTGCCTTTTGTGAATGTAATTGTACTCGGTACTACAAACGGAGGTACAACCGACGATAAAGGCGATTATCAAATTACAGACTTAGCTCCAAAAATTTACAGTATAAAAGCGAGTTTTGTCGGCTACAAAGAAATTTCAGCCAATGAAATTCAGGTCACGAACAGCAAAGCGACGGTCGTTAATTTTGCGATGGAACAAGCGGACGCGGATTTAAAAGAAGTGGTGGTAAAAGCGGCGGCGTTTAAAAAAACGGAGGAAAGTCCGGTATCATTGCGCACGATTGGTGTCACTGAAATTGCGCGGAATCCCGGCGGTAATCGCGACATTTCTAAAGTGATTCAATCTTTACCCGGAGTAACTTCGACGGCAGCTTTCAGAAATGATCTAATTATTCGCGGCGGCGCACCGAATGAAAATCGTTTTTATTTGGATGATATCGAAGTACCGAATATTAATCACTTCGCCACGCAAGGTTCGAGTGGTGGTCCGGTGGGTATGATAAACGTGAATTTTATTAAAGAAGTGGATTTTTATTCGGGTGCTTTTCCTTCCAATCGCGGTAACACTTTGAGTTCTGTTTTCAATTTCGCACAACGCGACGGTCGAAGCGATAAATGGGGTTTTTCGGGAACAATCGGTTCATCGGATATCGGTATCACGGCGGAAGGTCCGGTTGGCAATAAAACGACGGTGCTGTTTTCTGCGCGCCGTTCTTATTTGCAGTTTTTGTTTAAAGCTATCGGCTTACCTTTTTTGCCGACTTATACCGATTTTCAATTTAAAGTTAAACACAAAATCAACGATAAAAATGAGTTGACTTTTATCGGTCTTAATGCTTATGATGAATTTAGTTTAGATACGGCTAATCATAAATCCGAGACAAATCGTTATTTATTGGATAATTTGCCGGTGTCTCCGCAACGTTCGCATACAACGGGTATTGTTTGGAAACATTTCGATCAAGCAGGTTATTGGACTTTCGTGGTGAGCAGGAATAAATTGCACAACGAAGCGAAAAAATATTTTCAAAACGACGACACAAAACTAAGCAACTTAACGCTTGATTATCTATCAGAAGAAACTGAAAATAAATTACGTGCCGAACACACATCGCGCTTTTCGGGCTTTAAGCTAAATTACGGTATCGGTTACGATTACGTTCAGTACTATAACAAAACGTATCAAAAATTAGACAGCGTCCGTGCTTATAATTACGAAACCGGCATTAACCTGAATCGTTATTCGGCTTTTGCACAATTATCGAAAACATTTTTGCAAGATAAACTCACGCTTTCTGTCGGTTTGCGTACAGATGGTATTGATTACAAAGACAAAATGAGTAATCCTCTGAATCAATTGAGTCCGCGATTGAGTTTATCTTTTGCTCTCTCGCCGCAATTATCTTTTAATGCGAATACCGGTATTTTTTATCAATTGCCACCTTATACTACTATCGGGTTTCAAAGCAATAGCATATTTGTCAACAAAAATAATTTAAATTATATACAAGCCACACATTTTGTCGCCGGATTTGAATACACCACTAAAACTGATTCAAAAATTTCGATTGAAGGTTATTATAAAAAATACACTAACTATCCGTTTTTAACGAACAAAGGTGTATCACTCGCTAATCTTGGTGGCGATTTTGGTGTTATCGGAAATGAACCAGCGATTTCAAATAACGAAGGCAGAACTTACGGTGTTGAAGCACTCTTTCAACAACGTTTATTCAATGGTTTTTACGGCATTTTGGCTTACACGTTCGGTAGAAGTGAGTTTGCAGATGCGAAAGGTAATTTTATGCCATCTTCATGGGACAGCCGACATATATTTGCACTGACGGGTGGTAAACAACTCGGAAAAAACTGGGAAATTGGTATTAAGTGGCGGTATCAGACCGGTTTACCTTTCACGCCGGAAAGTTTAGCAAGCACAGCTGTTGCAGTTTGGAATAATAACGGACGTGCGCTGCCGGATTATTCACAGATCAATACACTTCGAACAAATGCCTCAAATAGAATTGACTTGCGCGTTGATAAAAAATGGTTCGGTAAAAAAGCGACTTGGAATTTGTATCTTGATGTGCAAAATATTTTAGGCAACGCGGTCATTATTCCGATTACTATTTTAGATTTGCCACTCGGTGCAAATAAAAAACCGATTGGTAATCCGACAACTTATATCGGTAAAGCCGGTGTCGTTTATTATAACACAAAACAAATCAATAATACGAATGGTAATGCGACGCCAAGTATTGGTTTGCAAGTGGACTTTTAAATAATGATTAGTTGTTAATGGTTAGTTGATAATAGTCAAAAAAAGATGCGTGATGAAATGAAATTCGTCATGCATTTTCTTTTTACAAGAAACAAACTGCCATTTATTATTTAATCATTAACCACTAACTCTTAACAGTTAACCATCCACCATTGCTTTCACCCCCATTTTAGAAAGTTCGTGTACACCGTTAATCAACCCGGCAAAACGCGGGTCGTTAGTGGCACCCGACTTCCAACGCGCATAAATTTGTTGCATGATGGCGGCATTTTTAAACAAGCCGAAAACATAATAAAAATTAATGTCGGTGAGATCGCGGCCGGTTTTTTGTCCGTAACGCTCAATTACTTCTTGGCGCGTAAGGCAACCGTCAATCCAAGTCAGATTAAATTGTTTTGTGAATGGGGCATCGGATTTTTCGCACCAATACGCCAATGCCGCGCCTAAATCCATGAGCGGGTCGCCGACGGTGGACATTTCCCAATCGAGAACACCAATTAGCTTTGTGCTTTGAGATTTGAGTTTTGAGTTGTCAGGTTGCTCATCGCTCATTACTAAAGGCTCAAAGCTAAAAACTACATTATCAAACTTATAATCATTGTGCAAAAAAGTAGGTGCTTGTGGTCGTGGTGTGAATTGAGTCATCCAATCTGCAATCGTTTTCATATCGGCGATATCATCTGTTTTCGCTTGTTCGTAACGTTTTATCCAACCGGATACTTGTCTTTGTACATAATTATCGGGTTTGCCGAGTGTGATTAAACCGTTTTTTTCAATATCTAAACTGTGGAGGTGAACGAGGTTATCAATCATTTTTTCACTCAAATCGCACATAATTTCCGAAGTAAGTATCGGGTTTTGTGCATCTTTTGCACGAAGAATAATGCCGTTCAAGCACTCCATGATATAAAACGGTGCGCCAATAATATCGCCGGTTTCTTCAAAAATAATCGGTGCGGGTATACTTGTATAACCGGCATTTTTTAAAAGTGACAATACTCGAAATTCGCGGGATATATCATGTCCGGATTTGACATAGTTACCGAAAGGTGGGCGGCGTAGAACAAACATAGAAGATGGACGGCGGGCGATAGACGATAGATTTGTTTTTCTATTATCCGCCGTCCGGCGTCCGGCGTCCGATTCAACTTCAATCAGATACGTTAAATTAGAAAACCCGCCCGGGAATTGCGTGATACCGATTATTTTTCTGAAATGTGGAATTTTTTCTATCAGATATTTTTCTAAATTATCTTGGTTAAGTTCTTCGCCCGTGCGAATTTTAACTGCTTTGTCTTTCTGTATCATAATGGTAGTCGGCAAAATAAACAAAGCATAAAATTAAGAATAAACAATTAACCATTAAAAATTATTATTGTAACGTTTCCAAGAAAAGCCAAATTTTAAATTTACTTGAACATTCAAACCTGAAAAATCGGTATCTTTAAAAGTTGTGTAACCGGAATTTAAAACGGCGCGATAACCCACTTGTGCGTCAATATGACAAAAACGAAACGCATTCACTTCTAAACCTATTGCCGGTTGAACTGTATAAACTTTATGTCCGACACTTTCATTGTTTGCCGTTAAAGTACCGCCGCCGAGTGCCAAAGAAAAAATTGGATGTACAGCTTTGTAAGAATTAGGCGTATAACCTAAATACAAACTATTTGATTTTAAATCGAAATGATCCGTGTTGTTAATATATTGATCTCCTGTATTGTAATGTAAACCACCTATTAATAATTTTTTACCAAATTCTAGCCCCCAAATGCCACCGTTATAACCGCCATATTTACCGTTAAAAACGCCTGTGCTGTAAGACCAACCGCCCCACACACCACTAAAACCTAATTTACTGCTACTCATCACGGTTTGTTCGCTTTGTGCGACTAAAGAAAAAGCGCAAACCAAAAAAGCTAAAGAAAGCAAAATCGTTTTCATAAGAAAAAAGTTTATTTATTAATGAATTTGTGGTTGGTGAGTTGGTATTTGTCAATAAAATACCGTCACCGTTCTGTCATCAAAGATAAAAGCCTAAACTTTCATTAAAAAATAAACCGACATAGTTTAACTCAACCTTGACTATTTTTAACGCATTTTAACGATATCCTCTGCCGGTAAACTAAAAACTTTCGACGAAACATCGGTTTGCTTTTAAAAATCTTGAAAAATATGCCTGTTTATTAAAATTCAGGCGATAAGCTATTTCATAAATACTATAATCCGGGGGTTTTAAATCTAAAATTGTATATCCAAAATAATTTTTGCCACGCGCTCACTTGCTCCGCCGCCGCCAAGTGCAGTGCGTAATTCCTCATAATCTTGTTTAATTTTTTCGGAATTTTCTAAAACATTTTTCAAAGCTACTGTCAAGGTTTCTGTATTGAAATTGTTTTGAATCAGTTCCTCTACAATTTTTTTTCCGACTACTAAATTTACTAATGAAATATACGGCACCCGTACCACCCGTTTGCCGATTTGATACGATATATTACTACTCTTATAGCACACTATTTCAGGTACATTGAACAGTGCCGTTTCTAAAGTTGATGTGCCGGATTTTACAATCGCTGCCGTTGCTTGAGATAAAATGTTATAAGTATCGTTTTTAATTATTTTTATATTTTGAACCGTCGTTTGCGCTAAAATTTTTTCATACATTTCTTGTGGTTGCTGATTGACTGCAGCAACAATGAAATCATAATCCGGAAAATTTGGCACAACAGAAAGCATTATCGGCAACATTTTTTCAATTTCTTGTTTCCGACTGCCCGGTAAAATTGCAATCACAGGTTTCTTTGCTGATAGCTGATAGTTAATAGCTGATAGCTTTTTAAACGCATCAATAATATCTATAAGCGGATGCCCGACATAATCTACATTGAAATTGTATTTTTTATAAAAATCTTTTTCAAAAGGTAAAATGCAAAACAGGCGATCAATATTTTTTTTTATTTCATGCACCCGCTTTGTATTCCAAGCCCACACCTGCGGCGATACATAATAATAAGTCTTGAAATTTTTTTGTCGCGACCAACGCGCCATGCGTAAATTAAATCCGGGATAATCAATGAATAAAACTATGTCCGGATTAAATTCTAAAATATCTTTTTTGCAAAAATTAAAATTTTTTAAAATGGCAGGTAAATTTTTTACAACTTCTAAAAAACCCATGAAAGCAAGTTCGGCGTAATTCTTTCTGATTTTCGCGCCTGCTTTTTCCATTAACGCACCACCCCAAGCCCAAATTTCTAATGTCGGATTAATTCTTAGAAGCGATTCGATGAGTTGAGCACCTATTAAATCTCCTGAAGCCTCGCCGGCGATAATATAGAGTTTCATTGATTAGTTGTTAATTGTTAATCGTTAATTGTTTAGAGACAACAATTAACAACCATTAATTAATTTCTGCGGCTATCTCCTGATAAAACCAAACAATCCAAACGATCGCGAGTGCGAATGTAGCGTACATAATACCGTTTGTTGTTTGTAAAGCACGACTTTTGCTGTAAAATCGCAATAAAATAATATTGGCACAAACGGCAATAATTGCTAATGTACGTGTTTTAAAAGACAGATGCGTAAATTCAGTAATGCCGAATAGAAAAAAGAAAATGAGCATTGGCAAAAAAATACCTATACCTAAACCTAAAAATAAATCGTTTCTTCTAAGCATAACTTTTAATTTCTTTTGATAATTTTTTTATCACGGACAAAAATAGAGTATGAAAAAATGAATGGCGAATGATGAATGATGAATCTTGTAAAAAATTCAAAAAGTCCTACTATCGAGGCTAATTTAATAATTGTGCTCAATTTTTCGAGATAATTTTTCGAAAAAATTCATTAATCATCATTCATCATTCATCATTCATCATTTTTATCTTGGTACTTCAAAATTATTTTCGTTACTTTGCTTTATAAAAATTTCATTTTTCATTGATTAACTACACTATAATCGTAAAATAGGAACTTATGAACTATCGAACCACTAATTTCGTCGTAAACACATCGAAAATAATTGCCGTTTCGGTTCTAATATTTACCGTAGTTGCTTGCGGCGGATTGAGAAAAGCCAATGATACCTCCGGATCGCCTTTCGGAAAAAAGAAAGATGACTCATCAATAAAGAAACCGAATCCGAGTGCGGGACCGATCGTGGACACTATTCAATGGAAAGTAGATCCGAGTGCGCGTCCGCCTATAATTACAACAACACCTTCTTCGGGTGGCACAGTTATTATTGATGGCACAACAGGTGGGGTAAGTACACCCGCAAGTGCGTATAATATCACTTTGCTGCTGCCATTTTTCACGGATAAATTCAGTGAAGCTGCTACTTCAAACTATTCAAAATCGCAATTCGCTCTGGATTTTTATGCAGGTACGCGCATTGCATTAGATTCGCTTTCAACAACGCCGATTCGTTTGAATGTAAATGTTTTAGATTCACGAACCGATTTAAAAACTTTACTGACGCGCTCCGAAATAACAAATACAGATGTTATAATTGGTCCTGTTGAAAAAGATTTAGTAGCAACGTTTATTGACTACTCCGTTCAAAATAATAAAACAGTGATTTCGCCATATTATCCGAGCAGCGATATTGTCGGTGCGCATCCGAATTTTATTCAAGTAAAACCGAGTTTGAAAACCCATTGCGAAAACATCATGCGCGATGTACGTGCTAAATATCAAACAAACCAAGTCGTCGTGGTAGGTAGAATTGCTGACAATGAAAACGCTAGATTTTCTTACTTTCAAGAGGCTAATACAGCCATCAATCAAAGCTATGCCGGCGGGCGTTTAGATGAATGGGCAATAGAAGATGAAACTAATTTTAATGTTGAATCATATTTGCGTACGACGGGAACAACTGTTGTGATTGTGCCTTCATGGAACGAACCCTTCGTGGCTTTACTTTTGAAAAAGTTAAATGCTTCATCGAAAAAAAATAATATTGTCGTTTATGGTATGCCGCAGTGGTTGGATTTCGACAAATCGTTGAATAATTTGTTTGCTGCTTTGAATGTCACTTTGAGCAGTTCTACTCATATTGATGCTAATAATCCGGAAGTACGTCATTTCAGAAATAAATATTTGGCAAAATTCAATAAAATTCCGAGTACCGATTCGTATTTGGGTTACGATTGCGCAATGTATTTTGTCAGTTTAATGGCGCGTTATGGCACAAAAATTTCGCCGTTTCTCGCCGGCGAAGCGCGCCCGGTTTTACATACACAATTCCGTTTCGAACCCGTTGCGCCTAAAATCGTTAACGACAATGATTTTGGCGATAACACAACAAAATACGAAAATAAACACGTCAATATGCTTAAGTTTCAGAACGGCAGTTTTAAATTAGCAGAATAAAAATTGTTGTTAGTTGTTAGTTGTTAGTGATACAACTAACAACTAACACTAACAACTAATCATGTGTGGCTTACCTTCGTTTACTCCGTTTTCCAAATTTAATTATTATTGCATTGACGCAATATGTATTGCAATATTTGGTCTTTATGCAACCCTTTGATGCTTTTGAAGCACGGGTAATGGATTCAAATTACTCTTTTTTGTTAAAGCCTACTCAATTTTTCCTTTTAGTTATATCAACATTACTGATTGCCGCCGGCGGATATATTATAAATGATATTGAAGATGTTAAGATTGATAAATTAAATAAACCCGTAAAAAAGCAAATCGTTGGCAGACAAATTTCGCTGCGTAAAACATGGATTTTGTACACCGCCTTAACTTTAGTTGGTTTTTTCATTAGTGTTTACTTAGCTAACTTCGTACATCGTTTCGATCAACTTGTTATATATCCGGCAGCTGTACTATTATTATATGCTTATTCACATTGGTTCAAAAAAATGCCGTTAATAGGCAACTTAGTTGTAAGTTTTTTTTGTGCGTTTGTTGCGTGGATTATTGTATATGCTCAAGCCTTAAAGCCACAGGAAATTAGAATTGTACCGGGTTGGGGCGTAAAAAAACATGCTTATGTTCTCATCGGATATACTTTATTCGCTTTTATATCAACACTTTTTCGAGAAATAATAAAAGACATAGAAGATGTAGTTGGCGATAAAGCCGGAGAATGTAAAACACTACCTATTGTATTTGGTATAAAAATAACTAAAGTTATAGTATTTTGTGTTGGTATAACACTTCTAGTATGTGTTTATTTTTTTAGCAAAATTATTGATGATAGCTTCAAGTTCTTTTTGATTCACTTGCTCATTAGCATTCCGATATTATTCGCATTGTACAAATTATTCTATGCTAAGGAAAAAAAAGATTTTGCATTTTTAAGTCAATTTGCAAAATTGATTATGTTAAGCGGGCTAATATTTATTTTAGTGATGCGTTTGTAAGGCTTACACTAATTACTGTTCAAAGGATTCTAAAACGTTTAAAAATTAATCGTGTTTTGTGAACTTTGTGATAAACTTTGTGTCCTTTATGTTTAATTTTAACACAAACGACAATCTCCATTCGTAAATTATAATTCGTAATTCATAATTGATTGAAGGCATTTTAACTTAAACTGATTCAAAAAATTGTTTTTTTCTTTTTTCAAATGTAAATTTGTTGACTTTTAAATTTTTCATCCAAAAATACATAGACTTCTTGAAAACTATCATAACAATTTCCGATTTTCGATTTTCAATTTTTGATTTTATCAAAAGAAATAAAATCGAAAATAAAAAATATCCTTTTCTTTTTTTATTGCCGTTTATCCTCTTTCCGAACTTCTTATCTGCTCAAATGCCAAGCATTAAACGTATGAAAACTTTCGGCGGCAGTGGTGCAGAACGTATTTATGCATTGTGTCAAACGGTGGATAGCGGTTATGTTTTTGCCGGTATTACTAATTCTTGGATTGGTGACGGCGATTTGGAAGATTCTTTCAGAAGAAAAGCAAATAGATTGCAAGTTGACGGTTTAAATGATGTATGGATTGTTAAATTGGATAAAGATTTAAAAATTCAATGGCAACGCGTTATCGGCGGCACGCAATTAGATGTCGCTTCCGCAATAACTCAAACGCGTGACGGCAATTTTGTAGTGTCGGGTTACAGTTATTCCAATGATGGCGATATGCCTGTGCCGCATAATTGTGATGTTTCGCTGAGTGTTTGCAAAGATGTTTGGGCGATGAAACTGAATAATAAAGGCGACATTCTTTGGAAGAAAGATCTGGGCGGAAGTGGCGATGAATATATTAATGCGATAATTTCACTCAACGACGGCGGTACTGTTTTAGCCGGGTTCACAAATTCAAACGACGGTGACATTGATAAAAAATTTTATCACGATACTTTACCTTTTCAAGATACCGGCGGTGATGCGTGGTTGGTAAAATTAAATGCCGACGGAGAACTTGTTTGGCAAAAAACAATGGGAGGTACTGCAAAAGATGAATTTTTGGCCATTCAACCCGCATACGATGGTGGTTTTATTATTACAGGGTATTCTAATTCCGTTGACGGCGATTTGAAAAACATTAAATCTATTTACTCCCGTGAAGCGTGGCTGATAAAATTTGATTCTACTTTCAATATCGTTTGGCAAAATGTTGTCGGAAAACTCACAAATAATATTGATACACGCGGTTACGCCGTTGTCGAAACAATAAAAGGTGATTTTGTTGTGGCCGGAATTACGGCATCCGGTTTCGCGGTGCCTTTACTTAACGATTATTTCGTCGCTAAAGTCGATAGTAAAGGTAAAATAAAATGGCGAAAAAGTTACGGCGGTAGCGATGATGATTTGGCGCGAACGATTGTAACAGTGGACAGCGACGACGGTGTAATTGTGAGCGGTTATACTTTTTCAAACGACGGCGACGTAACAGATTATAAAGGCGGACGCGATGCTTGGTTGGTGCGTTGCGACAGTCTCGGCAATAAAACGGCAGCAAGAACTATCGGCGGTTCCGATTTTGATTATATTTTCACATCGCTAAAATCTAAATCCAATACTTATGTTTTGGGCGGTTATACTAAATCGAAAGACGGTGATGTCATTGCCACGCACAATGAATTAGATGCGTGGTTCATTGAGTTGAATACAGAAAATATTGTAACGCCTATAGTTTATGCTTGTCCATTACTCAATAAAAATATCGGCGACACTTGTACAGATAATAGACCGGGTACTCGTAATGCTAAAGTATTAGCAGATTGTTCGTGCAAAGGCTCAGTGACTGCAGTAAAAGATGTGCAGTTAAACGACAATTTTATTTTAAGCGATATTTATCCTAATCCCACAACCGGAAATGTTGTTGCAGATGTTTTTAGCCCGAGTTTAAGTAAAATTGTTTTAAAATTGTACAATAATCTCGGCGTTCTTATCAACACTCAAAACATCTCTCTGAACGCCGGCGACAATAAAATAAATTACGAAACCTTAAATAATTTTTCGGCAGGGGTTTATTATTTTATTTTTTCCGCTAACGATAATCGTGTTGTTCGAAAAATTGTGAAGTTTTGAAATAGACACGAGCCGATGAATCAATTACGAATTGAACACAACAACAGCTTTAATCAAAAGTTCGTCAGGTGCGTAAAGATTTGCAAAAGTTTCATCTAAAGTTTCAAAGGCCAAACGGTGCGTGATGTAGCCGTCTATATTGATTAAACCCGATTTTAATAAACGAATCAGTTTAGTAAAATCGGTAGCAAGTGCATTCCTGGAAGCTTTTAAAGTGATTTCTTTTCTGTGAAACAACGGGTCTTGAAAAATTATATCACCGATGAAAATACCAATATAAACAATCGTTCCTCCGGCAGCAATATATTCCAAACATTTTTGCATGGATGCTTTATTACCCGTTGCATCTAAAATTATAGTAGGCAAATCTCCGCTGAGCAAAAATTTGAGCGTTTCTTCCACTGCATCATTAGCTTTAACCACCGTAACAGAAGGAAATTTTTTAAGAACAAACGCCAAACGATCATCATTCACATCTAATACAAGCACTTTCTCTGCTTTCAACAATGCCGTTGCAATTGTACCTATGCCTATTGGCCCGGCACCAATCACTAAAACAATATCATTGGATTGAATATCGGCACGTTCAACCGCATGACTGCCAATTGCCAACGGTTCAATCATCGCGATTTGATCGAGCGACAAATCATTTGCCGAATAAACCAAATCACCGGGATAAGTTATAAATTCTTGCATCGCTCCATCTTCGTGTACACCAAAAACGCTGAGTGAGCTGCCGCAATTTGTTCTACCACGTCGCACTGCTTGATCGGCTTCTTTGTTACAATAAGGCATTACAGTGCAAAAGTCGCCGATAGATAAATGCGAAACGCCGACACCCAAAGCAACTACTTCCGCAGCAATTTCATGACCTAATATGCGCGGGTAATTAAAAAAAGGTTGGTGTCCCTTAAAAGCGTGAAGGTCGGTTCCGCAAATACCTAAACGTTTCATCTTCAATAATACTTCGCCATGCTTCGGCGGTTGCGGATATTGTTTCGTGATTTGCTTTAATTTACCTATTTTTTCGAGTACGATTGCCTTCATAAAATATGGATTGAAGTATTCCACGTTCTTTAAAGTGAAAAAGTAAAACTAAAAACCAAAAATACTTTTCAATTTCCAAACTTCACCTTTTAAAACTTTCGTTTCGCCGTTTTTTGAAAATAATTTTGTCGTTTTAAAATCTTCATTCGGAAAAAAGATGGTTGTCATCGTTACACTGCCATCGTCTGCAAAAAGTTCTGCCGATGCAACATCAACTACGATATGCATTTTTAAAATATTACTTTTAGTTGAACGCGGTGCGTAAAATTTACCCGAAAAATCTTTTGAAAAATTTGTTTGCCCGCTGCCGCTTCTATCTGCATAAAATTGTTTTGTAGCGACATCATAACCGATTTCAACTTTTTCATTTTGTGAATTAGATAATTCGATACCGAAATTGGTTGCAGTCGTTTTATTTAAATCAAAACTCAAATCAAATTCATTAGTTACAGTTGTTGTTTCAATCGTTTTAAAATCTTTCAAAATTGTCGGTTGAATTTCAGTCGAACCATAGCGTGATGATTTCAATTCACTCACCGGATTTTGATAAATACACAAACCGTCAGTTGTTTTATGCAACGAAAGTGTACGCGGTAAAGTTGTAGCACTGCGCCATGCAACCGTTGGAACTTTCGTTGCATATTGCCAATTACTCATCCAACCGATTAAAATCCGGCGATTGTCCGGCGCATCAGAAAAAGTTACACCCGCATAATTATCTTTTCCATAATCAAACCAAAGCGTTTTATCCGGTGAATTATCGTTTGTAAAATTTTTG
>JAYTNA010000627.1:0-3293 GCA_043748865.1 Saprospiraceae bacterium | reverse complement strand
CAAACATTACCGAAGTCGCACCCGCGAGCAACGGACCATAAACGATGTAAGAATGTCCGGTGATCCAACCAATATCGGCGGTACACCAAAAAATATCTTTTTTACCCGGTTGAAAAACTTGAGTGAATGTGTAATGTGCAAACGTCATGTAACCGCCCGTTGTATGAACAACGCCTTTAGGTTTTCCGGTCGAACCGGAAGTGTATAGAATGAAAAGCATATCCTCGCTGTCCATTTCTTCGGCTGCACAATTTGCATCTGCTTTTTGCATTTCATCGTGCCACCATTTGTCTTTTCCTTCTTGCCAATGCACATAACAATCGGTGCGTTTAAAAACGATACAAGTTTCTATACTCGGCGTTTGTGCGAGTGCTTCGTCTGCAATATCTTTTAATTTTATTTCTTTGTTACCTCTGTAACCGCCGTCGGTCGTGACGATTAATTTTATTTTACAATCATTGATACGATCGGCAAGTGATTGTGCAGAAAAACCGCCGAAAACTACAGAATGAATCGCGCCGATACGCGCACACGCCAAAGTTGCAATCGCTAATTCCGGAATCATCGGCATATACAAACACACGCGATCACCTTTTTGTACGCCGTTGTTTTTTAAAACATTTGCAAATTGACAAACTTTTTCATGAAGTTGTTTGTAAGACAGCGTTTGTCCTTTATCATTCGGGTCGTTCGGTTCCCAAATAATGGCAGGTTTATCGCCTTGAGTTTCTAAATGACGATCCAATGCGTTGAAGGAAATATTTGTTTTGCCTTTGATGAACCATTTATTGATACCGGAAACGAAATCCCATTCCAAAACTTTATCCCATTTTTTTGTCCAAGTGAATTGTGATGCATAATCTGCCCAGAATTTTTCCGGATTAGCGATGCTTTCGGCATATACTTTTTTGTATTGCGCAAAAGATTTGATAATTTGTGTCATATTTGAAATGAAATGTTTTTATTAGATTGGTTGATTTATTCAGATTAGGTAAATACTCAGATTCTTTTTTCTACCGACTCCTCCGAAGTCATTCAGATAAAAACCCGAATAGTTACCTTAATAGAAAGTAAAAGTAAATATTTCTGCGACAAAAGTAAAACGAGAAAATTAAAATCTGAAACTAAATTATCTAATAATCTATATTGTTTCATAAAAATAATTCAAGTTTTATTAAAGCGGCGTACAATGCAAAACCGAAAATAATGTAGGTGAAAATACAAAAGAAATAAAGATTGTTGGTGTAGTTAGGTTTTAGTTTGTAGGTCCGGGAATTAAAAGTTTGCTTTTAAATTATACTATGTCAATTCAAATCTTCGTCATCGGGTTCAGGAAACACTTCTTTTAAATTAAGGGAAAAGTCAGTAAAAATTATGGAAGGCATAATATCTTCACTTAAAAAAATATAGGGACGACCGTAGTTATCATCTGTCTCTAAATTAAACCGTGTTATGATTTCAGAATTTGGGTCAACAATCCAATATTCTAACACACCAGATTCGGCGTATAAATTTTTTTTGATTTTCATTTCACGATTCGAATTACCCGGCGAAAGAATTTCAATAATCAAGTCGGGTGCGCCCAAACAACCTCTATCGTCTAATTTTTTTAAATCGCAAATAATGCACAAATCGGGTTGTACTACCGTATAAATGTTTTTATCCGCTAAAATTGATTTTTGTTTATCGAATAAACGAACATCGAAAGGTGCGGAATACAATTTACAACGATGGTTTTTAAAATGATTGCCGAGAGCTAAAGTTATTTCGCGAGAAACATCTTGATGTTTCCGACTCGGAGCCGCCATTTTGAAAATTTTACCTTTGATGAGTTCCAAGGCTTGCTCAATTTTCCAAGAAAGATAATCGGCATAAGTATAAACGCCATTCGGATCGAGTTGTGAAAGATTTTTTATAACCGGCATATTTTTGAATTTTAGATTACAAATTTAATCTGATTTTAGAAAATATTTTTAAAATAATGAAAAAATGTCTCACTCGCGCATTTGTAAAACAGTATGTGTTTCACCGTCAACACCCAAAACTGTATCCGGAAAAATAGTTTTTGCTTCCGCCAAAAGCATATCTAAATCTGTATAACGACTCGAATAATGCCCTAAAATAAGTTTGCCGGCGTTTACTTTTTTTGCAATTGTTGCCGCTTCTATTGTGGTTGAATGTCCGACAAGTGCAGCGTGTTCAGCCATATCGTTTGCGAAAGTACTTTCGTGATACAATAAATCCGCATGGCGAATAAAAGGAATAATTTTTTCGTCGTACTTCGTATCGCTGCAATAAGCGTAGGAACGGGTTTTG
Organism: Saprospiraceae bacterium; assembly: GCA_043748865.1. Lineage (GTDB taxonomy): Bacteria > Bacteroidota > Bacteroidia > Chitinophagales > Saprospiraceae > JAAFJT01. Next base: position 977 of record JAYTNA010000627.1, on the reverse strand, counting down.
TAGGCAGGTAGTGTAAGTTCCGCATTCGGAATAATTTTTCTGTCGGGAAGAATAAAATCCGCACCGGCTTTTATTTTTTTTATTTCAGATAAAGGAATTTTATACGCTTCAATTTTTTTCTGAATGATATTAAATGGTTGAGGTTTTTCTTTGAAAACAAATCCTACTGTCGGAATCCGATGCGATAATGGAAAACTATGGACAGTCAAAATTTCATTTTCAAAAATTAATGCACTTTTATTGGTGTCAAGTTCTTGAAAATGAATCGGGAAAGGAGAAACGTAATAAGATTTTTCAAAAACAGTTTGAATGATGTCTTTTAATCCGGCGGGAGAATAAATATAAAGTGGCGCAGTTCTACCGTTCATCGCCAACGAAGTTAATACGCCGAAAATGCCGAAAAAATGATCACCATGTAAATGACTGATGAAGATGTGATCAATCTTGTGTCGTTTGATTTTAAATTCACTCAATCGAAATTGCGTGGCTTCGCCGCAATCAATCAAAAATAATTGTTCGTGTACATTCAGCACCTGACCGGCTAAATATCTATTTTTGTATGGCACCGCAGCCGATGTGCCGAGTATAGTGAGAGAAAAAGTTTTCAAAAAAGATTTATTTATTTTTAAAAATCTGCAACATCGCCGGCATAACAGACACTACAACGATTCCGACCACAAATAATTCAAAATGCTTTTTCACGAAATCCATTTGCCCGAAAAAATAACCGGCGACTGTGATACCGACGACCCAAAGCGCAGCTCCTGCGAGACAATAACCAATATATTTTCCGTATTTCATCGCACCCAAACCCGCAACAAACGGCGCAAACGTGCGCACAATCGGAACGAAACGCGCATAGATGACAGTTTTACCGCCGTGTTTTTCGTAAAAATCTTCTGTGCGTTGCAAGTATTCGGGTTTTAAAAGTTTTTGCAATATCGGATTCTTTGTTCGGAAAAGCCGCGTACCGATAT
>JAYTNA010000626.1:0-3283 GCA_043748865.1 Saprospiraceae bacterium | reverse complement strand
ACTATCTTTTATACGTACTTCTACCCATTCAAAAATATATTTCGGCGGATAAATACGCCAAGTAAAGCCATTAAAATGTGGTCCGAAGTAACAATAATTATCAATACCTGCATCCGCCATTTCTTCAGCAACGTGATCGAAAGTATTTAAAAAAGCAATCCAACCGCCGTTAAAACCATCTCTACACTCTTCTGCCCATTCTTCGTAATAGCAATCATCCGATGCGTGAAAATTTAGTACGTTTTCGCAAATTAAAACAAAACGAGTGATACCTTCATCTATTAATTTTTCTACGGCATTGCGTTTCAGCAACATCACATCGTTTTGTACTGCATCGTTCCATTCGCCAATAAATTCAATAATGGCATGACCGGTTTCATAATCAGCGAATAAAATTTTCATGTACAAGGTATCCGACCCAAAATCATCCCAATACGGATGAATAACGTAATTGTAAATTACCTTTTCTTCGTTGTACGTGCTGCCGTGAAACGGTGAAAGTTCGTCTTCCTCACCGGCATATTGGTCGCGCCATTTATGAAAAGGTTGAATATCGTGCATTAAACGATTTTGGGTTTTTAATCCTTTTAATGGTAATGATTTCGGATAATAAATTAACGAATTTTCTTGAGAACCGCTTTTTGATAAATAACAATAGGAAAAGTTTTTACGGGCGGAATAGTTTCGTCTTTGATTTTTTTATCTTCACCGCCTGTTTCACTCACGGCTTTATCTTTTCCGAAAATAATTTCAAACGTGAGCGTGTCGCCTTGTTTTTCTTCAATGGTCGTCAAATCATTACCTTCAACAGCGTAGTGACAAAAAAGTTTATTGCCGATAAAGTACGATTCCATTTTTATCTTATTGAGTTCGTCGCATTGATAAATACCTTTTTTAGCATCAATCGTGCGCAACAAATAGGGGCGCAAACCTTTCACGGCATCATCACCATAAATAATATGCCATTTACAAACGCCGGGTGTATCGGTTTTACCCATCACCATTTTCATAGCAATACTTTGAGAAAGTCCGCTAGAACGGTAGATATTTAATGTGCCTTCATATTCGCCGAACCAAGATTGCGGAAAAGTTTCGGGTTGTTTTACGATAACAGTTTCGGTGCCGGGCGTTGTTTTTGAATTGGAACTGATTTGCGGAATATAATTATTACTGCTTGCCGATTTAGAAGATTGGCAAACTGCGCTCCATGAAATTAATATCAATAAGAACGTTGTGAAGAGATGGTTGGTACGCATTTTAAAATTGAAATTGAAAGTTGAAAATCAGTAGTTTTTTAAAAATTGTGATTGCCACAAAATTTACTACAAAGGAGCGTTCTAAACTAATTTTTCTCAACCTAATAATTGAAAGGTCAAAATTAAAAAATTTTTCAACTTTCAATTGTCAATTTTCAATCACTTCATAGGCTTTACTGTATAGCCTGCTTTTTGTAAAAGATTTATCACGCCTTTGTCGCCTCCCAAATGCCCGGCACCCACGGCAAATAAAGTGGGCTTCGACTTCATTTGATTCGCCATTAACGGAATCCATTTCGCATTTCTATCTATAATGAGCATATTTTCGTATTGCGCCATATCGCCGCCATCGTCTTTTTGTAAGGTTTTGCTCATGCCGTCAATATCTTGCTGCAAATAAATTTTTACTAATTCCTGCAATTCATTTGATTCCTTTTTGTTTGTGTCTTTTGCCGCTTTCACCAACATTTTCGCTTGCGCATCAAGCGGAATAGAATCAAACATACTCATCTGAAAATCAATTGTTTCTAAGCCCGCCATTTCTTTTTTATCTTTTTCTGCCATCTGCATAAATTCTAATTCATACGATGTTATTTTCGATGATTTATCATCACCACCCATAGATAATTTTTCGCCATCTGTACCCATCATCATAGAAAGAAACATTGGTTTGATGTGTTCAAGATACATCATCGGCAAACCAAGTGCATCAAAACGCGCTTTCACGATTTTATAATCTTCGGCACTCATCACATCACTCAAGGTTTTATTGTTCGGCATCATCGCTTTACTCATCACACCCATTAACGCAACCGGATTTTGCATATCCTGCATATTTATTTCCAAAGTCAAGCGTTGTGTTTTGGCAAATGCTTTTTTTGTCGCTTCCGTCAATAAAAAATCATCTTTGGGAATGAGGTGTATGGTACCATAGACGTAAGACGTGTTCACACCTTTGCCGCTCACTTCCCACAATAAAGATTTTCTGTCTACATTTGCCGACGTTGCCGGTGCCGAACTCGATATCGCCGGTTTATGCGATGAACAAGCTGCAACAACAAGTGTCGCTAACGAGAATACGATATGCTTAATTTTAATTTTCATGTTCTTTTTAATTGTAAATATCATTCTCTCGTAACGATTAAGTCGGGTTAATATTTTAAAAAGAAAAGCCCGAATCTTTTTATGCTTTGAAGAGATTCAGAAAGCAAAACCTTTAGGAATGAGAAAGAAATAAGATTTGATATTTTTGTTTGAAGCACGGTGCGTTGTCGTTCAAAGGTACTTTTACTTCTTCCCAACGATTGCAAGCGTTGCCAGCATCGCCGATAATATGAATATTAAAAGTTTCTTTATTCGCATTATATACGCTGAGCGAATCTACACGCAACACGATAGATTGACGCGATGCTTTAATGATTTGACGGCGTTCGTCTGATATATATTATTCAACAACAAATTTATATGGTGCTATGCGTGTGGCGTAAATCCTTTGGATAATTTTTTCATTAATTTTATTATTGAAACTAAAGACCGCATCATTCAGCACAATTAAAAAAGGTTTTAATTACGCTTCAATTTTCAATTTTACAAGCACTGTTCTAAAAAGCATTTATTTTATTCAACTATTGAATAGAATTTAGATATCGAAATAAATTTTGTATATAATTTATTTAAAACAAAAAATTACTATTCGTTTGGCACACTTATTGCTTTATTTATATGCAACAGCATCTCATCTTTTTTTGAACATATCCGCAAATTGTAACCGAATAAAATTTATTTTATCGGTAATTCCCATGACATACTAATTTTAAAAAGGAAAACTTATTTTTAGTAAAAAGTAAGTAATTGAATGGCTATAAACCGCAACTCGGTTTTACGTTAATAATTGACAATGATTTTTTTTAAAATTATTCATTGTGCTTTATTCACTGCTCATTCCTTACCGTACGGTTTACGCTTTTATTTAGTATCGTTAAAGGAACTCTTACAAATTTTTTGCTAAGGCTTGCTCAAAGTAACAG
>JAYTNA010000625.1:0-4004 GCA_043748865.1 Saprospiraceae bacterium | reverse complement strand
CGACCGAAATTTCCGCCCCAAGGAAAATCGGCGGAATAAAAAAGAAAACCCAACAGAATGGAAAGACCTGCCACCCAAAGCGAAATCACGCGCAATTCTAAACGATATTGTTTTAAATCTTTTTCATTAATAATAGCATAACCATATACAGCAATCAAATAAATGAGCAAGAACGACGGCAAGCCGAACATCCAGTACATCAAAAAATGCGAAACGATAGCACCCAATCTGCCGAGCCAATTGGCAACAGAAATATCTTGAGAGAGTAAACCCCATTCAAATTGCCATACTTTGTCTTGGTCTTCTCGCCAGGTAAAAATATAAGACGTACAAGCGACAAATAAATACAGCGATAAAAATATTAGAAATATACCGATGAGCTTGGATGTGCGCGGGTCGTCGGTGATTTTAGGTCTTGCCATGATAAAAGGGAATTACGAATTACGAATTACGAATTACGAACTTTAAAAGCTATTCGTAATTCGTAATTTGTAATTCGTAATTGTTTAATTTTTTAAATAATTACAGTGTTCGATTCAAGTATAGTTTTCACTTCTCTTCTTGAAATTACGACAAAATTATTATATTTTTATTAAACTGTCGAAAATTTATGTGATAAAGTATTTTTTTGTGGAAAAAAGAATTGATTTTGTGTTTAATCATAACTCAGCTCACATCATTTTAAGACTGAAGGCTAATAGCTGAAGCTGATAGCTAAGTTTAATCATGGTAAATCTCGCATTGTTTTCGGTAACGACTCCAACACCAATTGATACGAATGTTGAATCAATTCTCGAATCATTTTATCTTCCAAACTGCGTTCGCAATACACTGTGTTCCAATGTTTTTTATTCATGTGGTAGCCGGGTTGAACGTCTTCATATTTTTCGCGCAGTTCTATCGCATAATCCGGCGCGCATTTTAAATTAACGCGACACTCGTTTTCATTCAAAGACATTAATCCAAAAATTTTTCCGCCGATACGAAATACGAGCGTATCTTCTCCGAAAGGCATATCTTCAGTAACGGCTTTTAACGAGAGGCAATATTGTTGTACGGATTCAATATTCATGGGTTTTGTAAGATTACAACGCCTTTTTTGAAAATAACTTAAACGCCGAAGCATTGAGTGAAGATTTTACAATTTTGAAAATGAACACAAAGTAAACATTTTATTATTGTTCCGGCAAGTTGAGAAAAAAAATTTAGGGATAGGTTCAATCAGTAAAAATCAGATACATTTGGTTTTTACAAATTCCAATATTTGTTCCGACCAATTAATAGCATCTACAACCTCACGCTCATCCGGCTCAAATTCAATATCCGGATAGCGAAATCTGATATCCAAACCATTGAGAGCGATAGCAAAAATATCTAATTGCATGAAACTATTATCAAAATTTATGCACACGTTAAGAATTTTTTCTAAATCGTGCGTTCTAATCAGTGGTTGAAGTCTATAAACGCAATATCCTTTCAATGCTTTTTCGGCGCATTGTTGCGTGTGATAAATAGCTGTATCGAAATAAGATTTTTCTAATAAGGCTTTGGCTGTATCTAAATCACGTTTAGCTTTCAACAGCCATTCTTCATAAATCGCCATAAACTAATTTACCTTCTTGTTTTATTTTATGTTGAAGCGTAGAGGGATGTTCTGCTCTTTGAATAAAGAAAAATTTATGATTCAGTACTATATCGGTAGAAATTTCCATGCTTTTAAGTGCCTGTTTTCCTTTAGTATGCAAAGCTAAATTTACATGAATATCATCATTTAGTATAACCAAAAAATCTAAATCACTCTCTTCGTCGGGTTTTCCCCAAGCGTAAGACCCGAAAAGATAAATCGAAAGCGGTTGATAAGTATTTGCCAACCGTTTTACCGCTTCTTGTATTTTAGATTTTGATATTTTTTTCATCTTGTTCAGACGTAAGTTATTTTTTTATTTCAGTACAAAAATAGGTAACCGTTACGGATAAAACAAACGAGAAAGAGCGTTAGGGTATTTTATATTTTTGAAAAGCGATAAACAAAAAGATAATTTTGATAAATTAAATAATTTTTTATTATATTTGTGGTGTGAATTAATTTTAACAACTAAATAAATCAATAAAATCTTGCCACAGACTTACATCAAATATTATTGGCTCGAAAATTATATTTTCAACGATGTACATGAAAAATTTAACCGAGACGGTTATTTGCAAGCATTTGATTTTTTTTCTATTATAATTTGGAAAGCTAATCGCGCAAAATCAAATATTGCTAAAAGACTTTTAAACAATAACTCTGACTTAGAACAAAGTGTTAGAGATTTGACTAATAAAATATTTTTAGCACCTGATAACAAACAAAGACTTAAAGTCCTCATTGAGGATTATAAGTTTCTTCTCCCTATGTCTTCTGCTATTTTAACTATACTTTATCCGGAAGATTTTACTATTTATGATGTCAGGGTATGTGCAATTTTGCCTGAATTCAAGGGACTTGATAATACAAAAGATTTCGAAAAAAAATGGATCCGCTACTCCGAATTTGTCAATAGCGTAAAATCTTATGTACCTCAAGATATTTCTCTTAGAGATAAAGATCGCTTTCTTTTTGGCAAATCAATTTTCGAACAATTAACTTTGGATTTAAAAAATAATTTTAAAAAATAATTTATGAAAGACGACGAAGAAAATTATTACGAAAGACGTTTAGATAAAATATTTGGCAAAGGTTCAATGTGGACGCATCGAACCTTTAGAACAGTGTTAGATCCCTTTTCAAGTGAATGGAACAAAACGGGTTACGATAAAAAATTAGAGATACTTGAGAAGATAATTGATGCAGAAGAAGATTTAGAAATGTTAATTAGCGATTATAAGGACAGATATGACGAGCAAAATCGAAAAGATATTTCATCAAGTGCAGAAATTGCTCTTATAAAGTTGCTCCAATATAAATTAACCAAAGAGGAATTGAAATAAATTATCCTGAAAGCTATAAATCTTGCCCTCTTCCGCTGCCTTATTCTGTAAGTTTATAGTCAGTAAATCCCAAAACTACTTCCGCCATTTAAAATTCCATGTCACCGCCGGAATAATCGGAAACAAAGTAACGGCATACGCGGTTGCTTTTGATGTGCCTTGAGCTAAAGAATTTTGCACGTCGTAATACACAAAAAACGGATTGTAATGGTTGTATGTATTATACACCGAAAAAGTCCAACTGCTTCTGAAACCGGTTTTTTCCGGATGCGGTGTGTAAGTCGCACCGAAATCGAGACGGTGATAGTCCGGATAGCGTAGAGAATTTCTGTCGCCGTATTCCAAATTAAATTGTTGTTGCACGATGAAAAAATCTCTGAGCGGCGTGAACGTATTGCCGGTAGCATAAACAAAATTCGCACTCAATTCCCATTTTTTTGATGCTTGATAATTCGCGACGAGTGTTAAATCGTGAATACGATCATAAGTACTCGGATACGCCACACCTTTATTAATATCCGGAAATTGACGCAGTGTGCGCGACCAAGTATAACCAATCCACCCGTTGAATTTTCCTTTGGCTTTTCTTAAAAAAAACTCCGCACCATACGCCCAACCCTTTCCGAAAACAAAACTGTTTTCTACATCTTCCGCAGGTTTGCGCACAAAATTTTCGGGATAATCTATTTGGTGTTGCAAATCTTTGTAATAAATTTCGACGGAGGCTTCATACATATTATCCTTAAAATTTTTGAAATAACCGAGCGCGTACTGCACACCGCGTTGCGGTTCAATTATTTTTGAACTCGGCACCCAAATATCGCCGGGCAAAGAACTTGTTGAATTGGAAACCAAATGTACGTATTGCGTTGTCGCCGTAATTCCGAATTTCAATGACGACGCATCATTAATACTGTATTTTCCGGTCAAGCGCGGCTCCAATCCACCGTATGTTTTTATGACATCACCGTTGTTAAAAATAGTTCCGTCAGTAGCAGTGTAGGGACCAATTTGTTGAAACGCCGATAAACGCG
>JAYTNA010000624.1:0-3238 GCA_043748865.1 Saprospiraceae bacterium | reverse complement strand
ATCCGAAGTATTCCTAAATATTAAAATTACAAAACTCATTCTTTTTTCTTTTGAAGGAACCTAAAAAGACTAATCATTTCATTTTCAAAAAAAAGTCTGCAAAAAATTTTTTCAAAAAAAAATTACCGCAAAAAATTTTTTATTTTTTATTTTCAAAAAAAATTTCGAAAATAAAAAATAATTTTTCGGAAAACTCCTGCTCCACTTTTTCGTACCATAAAAAAAGCATTTTATTTTCCACTCTCTAAAGTTTTTGTATATTTGCTCAAGTCTTAGTTGCCGGCATCGTGCAACTTCTAACTTTCAATTAATCATCAAATATTAATAACCAATAACCATATCCATGGGCGAAGCAAAAGTAAAAGTAGTACGCGACAAAAATCAAATGCAACACTTTGTGAAGCAATTGTTGCGCGACGTTGAAGCATTTGAATATATGCTCAAAAACGATTGGTTCGAAAAAGACATTACGCGCATCGGAGCCGAACAAGAAATGTGTTTAGTAGATAAAGATACTTTCAAACCCGCACCCATAAATATGGAAGTGCTTGAACTGATGAAAGATTGGGATTGGGTCGGTACTGAACTTGCCAAGTTCAATCTCGAAACGAATATGACCCCTCTAGAATTTAAAGGGGATTGTTTGTCGGAGATGGAAAAAGAAAATAATGACGGCTTACAAAAAATTCGCGGCGTTCTGAAAAATTTTAATGCCGAAGTTGTACTCACCGGTATTTTGCCGACGCTACGCAAATTCGATTTAAGTCTTGATAATTTAACGCCAAAACCGCGTTACTTCGCGCTCATAGAAAGTATAAAAGAACACAGTTTGCGCGGCGATAGTCATTTTGAATTGCGTTTAGATGGTATTGATGAACTGCACATTCGTCACGATTCGCCACTTTTGGAAGCATGTAACACAAGTTTTCAAATACATTTACAAGTTTCTGCCGAAGATTTTGTACCGTATTATAATATCGCGCAAACTTTAGCCGCACCGATGATTTCAATTGCCGCTAATTCGCCAATGGTTTTTGGCAGAAGATTGTGGCACGAAACGCGCATTGCTTTATTTCAACAAGCTCTCGATACGCGCACAAGCCACGATCATTTGCGTGAACGCCGCCCGCGCGTTAATTTCGGCAGCGATTGGTTGCATGAAAGTGTTTTGGAAATTCATAAAGAAGATATTGCGCGTTTTCGCGTACTGCTCGGCGATATTGTAGAAGAAGATTCGCTCGCACAAGTGATGAAAGGTATTACGCCGAAACTACGCGCACTTCAAATTCACAACTCAACCGTTTATCGTTGGAACAGACCTTGTTACGGTATTAGTCCGAACGGAAAACCACATTTGCGGATTGAAAATCGCGTTTTACCCGCCGGTCCGAGTGTATTAGATGCAACTGCCAACGCCGCGTTTTGGTTAGGTTTGATGATTGGTATGAAAAATAGAATTGATAGCGGTTATTACACAAAAGAAGGTGATAAAAGTCCGGCGACTCAAATTCAAAATCTCATCGGCTTTGAAGACATTCGCGACAATTTCGATAAAGCAGCAAAATTCGGTTTCGATACTACTTATACTTGGTTCAACGATAAAAAAATTGCACCGCGCGAACTTATTCTCGAAGAACTTTTGCCGATAGCGCGTGAAGGTTTAAAAGCCCGTAAGGTAGATGAAGCTGATATTGAAAAATATCTTGGTGTAATTGAGGCGCGCGCAAAACTGCACATGACCGGTGCGCGTTGGCAATTGCGCAGTTTTACAAAATTGATTAAAGAAGTGAATGTAGATGAAGCCTTAGCGGTAATGACATCGGCGATAATAAAAAATCAATGGGAAAATAAACCGGTTCATACTTGGGAACAAGTCGGCATAAAAGATTTTGAAGCTTTGAAACGTTATCAACCGTCGCAATTGCGCGTCGAAGAATTTATGCAAACCGATTTATTCACGGCACAAAAAGATGATATCATCGAACTCGTGTCTGAACTCATGGATTGGCGCAAAATTCGTTACATGCCCGTCGAAGATGCAAAAGGAAAACTCGTAGGTCTTATCAGTTCGCGTTTATTACTGCGTCATTTTACCCATGATAAAGAATCGAAAAGACAAACGACTGTATCGGAAGTGATGTTAGAAAATCCGATGACCGTAAAACCCGAAGCGACTTTACAAGAAGCCTTAGACACGATGCGCGAAAATAAAATCGGTTGTTTACCGGTAACGAATACCGAAAACGAATTGATTGGTGTAATTACTGAAATGGATTTTTTGCGCATTACTTCGAGGTTGATGGAGCGGTTGGAGAAAAAGTGAAATGTAAGCATCCGGCGTTTTAGTTTTTAACGGACAATACTTGTAAGCGATTTTTATGATTCGTTTAAAAAAATAAAATAAAAATTTTTTCGCGCAGAAATATTTTTTGAAACGATTTTCTATTTCAATTTTTGTAAATAAAAATGCGATGCCGTGTTGGGTTAAAAACCGAAACGGGCATCGCTTTTTTTTTTGATTAAAATTAATATCATCTACAAACGACGATGTCTATTTTTTACTTTTTGTATTTCAATAAGTCATTGTAGTTTGCTTTTTTTATAACCCTAAAACTTGTTCCATATCCTTTTACGGGTACTCGAATTAGATCGTACATTTCATGGATTGGATCGCCACTTTTTTTCCGATGCTCTAATTCTTCAAGAAAATTTTCATTTACTTCTGCTCCTTCAAAGCTTGTGTTACTAAAATATGTATCTTTAAAAATAACACTTCTTAAATCTGCTCCTTCAAAAGAAGAATCTAAAAGAATAGCACCGGAAAAATCGCTTCCTGCTAACTTAGCTTCTTTAAATCCCACACTTTGAAAATGTGATTTAGAAAAATCAGATGAATTTAATCGTGCCTTATTAAAATGAGACGAAAAGCATTCTATTTCTGAGAATTTTGTTCTAATTAAGTTAGATTCGGAAAAGTCTGTTTCATTTACTTTTGAATGATTAAAATTAGATTCTAAAAAGTCTGATTTACAAAATTTTAATTTATTCAGATTAAATTTAGTCCAACCTAATTTATTTAATTCTAAGATATTTCCTCGTATTTTATATATTGCTTCTTTCGACTCTCGAAAGATGTCAATTTCGTTATTGAGGGTTTTGATTTTTTCTTGTTTTTCATTCTCCGATTTTTTTGTATCTTCTTTCTTATTACGTGATCTATCAATTATTGATACTATAA
>JAYTNA010000623.1:0-2657 GCA_043748865.1 Saprospiraceae bacterium | reverse complement strand
TTTATTGCCGCCGCGTTTCGGACAAATTCACCCGAAATATAAAACGCCGGCATTTGCAACTATTATCACCGGTTTTTTAGTAGCCATTCCCTCTCTTTTTATGGATGCCGATTTAGTTACCGACTTGACGAGTATCGGTACTTTATTTGCGTTTGTGTTGGTTTGTGCCGGCGTACTTTTGTTGAAAACGGACAACAATCCGAATAAAAAATTTAATTTACCTTATATTAACTCGCAGTTTATAGTACCCGCAGTTTTTATCGGCTTCGTTCTGATACCGGCAGTTCAAGAACGTATTTTCACCTCTCTAAAAAATTTCGGTAAACAACCTTATGAAGAATATCTTTTCATGATTTTCATGGTGCTTTTTATTATTTTGACGGTATATAGTTTTCTAAAAAAATGGTCGCTGATTCCGGTGCTTGGTGTTTTATGTTGCAGTTATTTATTAATAGAAATTCCGGAAAACTCGTGGTATGTTTTTTTCGGTTGGATGAGTTTAGGCTTAATCATTTATTTTTCTTACGGTTTTTTTAAAAGTAAATTAAACAGTTGAAATATCTCGCAAAGCCGCAAAGCCGTTAACAATTAACTTTTTAATAGCGTCTTTTAAAAATATCTTTGCATCTTTGCATCTTTGCAAGACATTTCAACTGCGGCACCTAAATTGACGCAAAAGGTTTGAAAAAAAATTATAATCCGGCATAGCTAAAGTCCAAAAAAAATTATAAATTTGTGGGTTGTTTTTAATTTTAACATAAATTTTGGTGTTATAAAATTTCTAGTTCATGGCTAAATATACACTTCAAATCAACGGGAAAAATACGGCGGTAGAAGCTGAACCGAATATGCCTTTACTTTGGGCTTTACGCGATTTAGTCGGTCTCACCGGTACAAAATTCGGTTGTGGTATGTCTATGTGCGGTGCTTGTACTGTACATTTAAACGGACAACCGGTGCGGTCATGTTCTATTGCAATCAGCGATATTAAAAAAGGAAAAATAACAACTATTGAAGGTTTATCGAGCGATACAAATCACGTTGTACAATTGGCTTGGATTGCGGAACAAGCACCGCAATGCGGTTACTGTCAAAGCGGACAAATTATGTCGGCGGCGGCACTTTTAGAAAAAAATCCAAACCCGACCGATGCAGATATTGATACGGCTATGTCCGGCAATCTTTGTCGTTGCGGCACGTATCCGCGTATTCGCAAAGCCATACATCGCGCATCGGGTATGTTGAAAGAGAATAACGGCAAGAGTGAAATTTTGAAAAAACCGGGTATGGGTAGCAGTTCTTCTTCTTCTGAAAAAAGATAAATAAAATTTTAATTTTCATAAAAAAATCGCGTAGAAAAATATTTCCTACGCGATTTTTTATTTTTTTATTTTCCATTTCTCTCCGATATTATTTCTTATTGCGGATTCGCTATAATCAAGATTAAAAGTCTCATTTAATGTTGGGTCAAGTTTAACCATAGATTCTAAACATACTAACTGACAATCATCAAGCATTTGATCACCTGTTAAAAATTGCCAATCACCGTCTTCATCATGTATAACTTCAAGAATAGGTTGATTAAATTCTAAAAATTGTTTTGTAGTAAACACGCCTAAATTTTTTTCTTCAAGAAATTTAAAATCCATATTTCTATCTAAAAGCGGTTGTTTAAAATTAAACCGCTCTTCAAAACCGGTTTCCCAAGGTAATTTATTTTTGGTATCCGTCCAAACTAATTGAATGGCGTTGAATTTTTTATTTTGATAATATTTGAACGCTTGACCGAAATACTCATCTAAATTACTTTCATCAACTGCAATGAATTGACTACTGCTCTTCACGAATAAATTAGTGTAATCAATCCCGATTTCAATTTTATTGCCGGCTTTTATTATTTTAGCAACGTCATTCAATATGATATGCGCAGTTTCGATAGATAAAGAAAAACAAATAATTTCAGGATGATTATAAGTTTTAGTTAAGCCGATGGTGTAACTAAAGGTAGGAAAATAGTCAGTGCCGAAAACGCCCATCACTTCCAATCCGTATTTTTCTACATTCGTTTCTGTTTTAGTTTTTTTTCTGAAGAAATTCATTGAATTTTCAATTTTCAATTAAATAAGCACACCGCTCACCAATCATAATACAAGCAGCATTGGTGTTGCCGGAAATAATTTGCGGCATCACGGAAGCATCTGCCACGCGCAAATTTTCGATGCCATGCACGCGCAGTTGCGAATCCACTACTGAAAGTTCACCAATACCCATTTTACAAGTACCTACCGGATGATAAATACATTCCAGTGTTTTGCGGATGTGCGCCATGATATCGTCGTCACTCATATATTTTGTCGGATAGTTAATGCCTTTTGTAAACGGACTGAACGCATTTGATTCAATGACCGCTTTTGCTTTATAAAATCCTTTCAATAATAAATCGCGGTCGGATTCTTCTTCCAAATAATTGGGTTGAATAATCGGCGCGTCGGAAGGATTATTAGAGCGCAAAGCGACATAACCTCTGCTTTTCGGTTGAATGAGGCTCGGCAAAATCGTGAAGCCATCTGTTTTCGGATAAGTATCGGTGTTGTAAATATCTGCACCGTTTGCTAATTCTTTTTCGTTGCCGAGATGTGCAGGTGCAAAATGAAATT
>JAYTNA010000622.1:0-2546 GCA_043748865.1 Saprospiraceae bacterium | reverse complement strand
TCAGTGCGGTTGCAGACAAAGAAACTTCTAATGCAAAAGAAACTGCACTCGCTCTCCTCAGCACTATTACAACAGCACCGACTACATCATTCGACAAATTATCGGGTATTAATCAGCGCAGACAATATGTTGCTTGGTTTGCAGAATCTTATACCGATTGGGGTTTTCGGTATCGTTACGGCGGTACAAGTATTGAACATGGTATTGATTGCTCTGCCTTTACGCGATTTGTATTGAATTATTTCGATTACAAAACAAGTAGAACAGCACAAGAACAATTTAAAGATGGTTTGCAAATAAGTGTAGAGCAGGCTCGTCAAGGAGATTTGGTTTTTTTTGGTGCAAATAAAGAAATATCGCACGTTGCAGTTGTCATAAAAAACGATGAAACGGGTTTATGGGTCGTTCACAGTACTTGTACTGCAGGTATTCATAAAGACAATGTTAGTAAATCAACCTATTGGAAAGCTTTGTTGAAAAAAACTGCGGTGAGTATTATTGAAAAATAATTTCACCGAATTTAAGAATAGCGAACCAACTTTAAATGTTTTGAATGTAAGTAAAGACGTGGTGTCGGACGAAGTCTACATCACGTCTTGCATTTCAAAACAGTTTCTTTTAAAGAAATTTTATTCTTTCTTTGGTGAATTGCAATAATTAGTTTTCTTTGCAGACTAAGTAATAAGCTATGAGAAATCAGCTATGAGCTTTGAGCAAGGAAGTTTGATTGCTCAAAGCTCATAGCTGATTTCTCATAGCTGATTACTCATAGCTCAACATTTTACATTTCTCTTTTCTAAAAATGGCAAAAACGCGTACTACCAATAAACTGAACATTATTTTATTCGGTCCGCCGGGATCGGGTAAAGGCACGCAAGCAGAAAAATTAATTGAAAAATTTCAATTGTTTCACATCTCCACAGGGGATATGTTTCGTTATGAATTGACGAATAACACTGAACTCGGCTTATTGGCACGCAGTTACATGGATAAAGGACAACTCGTACCTGACCAAGTAACTATTTCCATGTTAGAAAAACGCGTTGAAGCTCATCCGGAGACAAAAGGAATTATTTTCGACGGTTTTCCCCGCACTGTTGCTCAAGCGCAAGCATTGGATTCTTTTTTAGCCGAACGCGAACAAGAGATTACTTGTTTATTGGAACTTGTCGTTGATGAAGATGAAATTGTAAAACGTATTATGTTGCGCGGACAAACTTCCGGTCGTGCAGATGACAATGACGAAAAAACGGTGCGCAATCGCATTCATGTTTATAAAACAGAAACATCGCCCGTTGCCGAATATTATGCAGCGCACGGTAAAGCCTTAAAAATTCTCGGTGTAGGTACGATTGATGAGATTTTTCAATCGCTATGCAGTTATATTGAAATTGTAAAAAAAGAAAAAAAAAGTATCGCGTAATACTTTCAACCGATATTTCACGTATTTAGTCGAAAATTATAAAAAAAAGCAGGTCCGTTTATGGGCTTGCTTTTTATTTTTGTGTATCTTTGGTAAGGAAATACGTCGAAAGGAAAACCAAAACAATATTGAGAACTTGAATAATATCAACTTGATTCACCGTTCATCATTCATCATTATCATACATGGCTATTGATTTATTATTTTTGGGTGCTTTGCTTTACGGCTTCCGAATCGGTTTCAGGCAAGGTATTATTAATTCAGGGTTCGCTGCGTTATCGCTTTTTATTTCAGTCATTGCGGCATTTAAGTTTTCGCCGGTGATGACGCGGGTTTTGGAACAAAGTTTAAATACTTATACGCCTTTGATGTTTATCGGTGGTTTTGTAATTACTTTCTTTATTGCGCGATTTCTAATGAGTTTTATATCCGGAACAATAACCGGCGTACTTGAAACAGCACATATGAATTTAAGCAACGAAATTTTTGGTGGGGTGATGATGAGTTTTCTGTTTACTTTTGTATTCAGTGTCATTACTTGGTTTATTGACGGTGTCGGTATTATTGATTCTCAAACCCGCAATTCATCCCAAATTTATCCTTATTTAACACCTATTCGTGAAAAAACAATTTCAACTTTTACCTACCTAAAACCTGTGTTTGCCGATTTTTTTAAAGAGACAAGCAGAGCAATGGATCAAATGGAAAAGAAAATAGATACCAATACGCCGGACAGAAAAACAACTATTTATGATACACCGAACGACGGACATTAATTAATTAACATTGAACATTGAATATTTCAATTAGATTATTTCGATAGCTACTTCCGGGTGCATTAATCTGAAAACTTCTACACGCGGCTTGCTTGCCAAAAAAATTAATTTATCTCCAAAAATGCCTGGACCCTTCAATGTTAAAGTACCGTAAGAAAACACGATTCCTTTCGAGATATTAATGGTTTCGATATCGTAAAAAGGATACCGCGCCGATTTAAAATAATTGCTTACGTACAAATGTGTTTCATCTGTATCAATACGTTTTAAACGAAAAAGTGTGTACCAAAAAATAATCAGGAAAGCAATTACCATAAAAATCAAACCGTATAAAAGGTAATTGACAG
>JAYTNA010000621.1:0-8533 GCA_043748865.1 Saprospiraceae bacterium | reverse complement strand
TTTGGTTTTTATGATTTTCAAAAAGTATCGGTCGCGTTTCGCCGATGTGTTGCGCATAAAAAGCGCGACGTTTTTTGTCGGAAAGTATTTGCAAACGCTCGTTGCGTTCTCTTCTGATATTCATTGGAACAGCATTTTGCATTTCTGATGCCGGTGTATTCAATCGTTCGGAATACGTAAAAGGATGTAAATAACTTACGTCCAAATCGCTGATGAAACGCACGGTTTCGTTAAAATCTTCGGCGGTTTCATCTGGAAAACCAACAATCACATCTGCACCGATGCACGCATGAGGCATAAATTTTTTTATCGTTTCCACCCGCGATTGATACCACGCACGTTTATAGCGTCGGCGCATTTGCACCAGTTGTTTATCATTACCGGATTGCATCGGCACATGAAAATGCGGCATAAAACGCGCACTTTGTGCAACGAAAGCAATAATTTCATCCGTTAATAAATTTGGTTCTATGCTCGAAATTCTGAAACGTTCTATCGCCGAAATTTTATCGAGTTCTTGAATTAAATCTATGAACAATGCTTCTTTTTTTGCACGTTCGCCATCAATCACTTCAGTGCCGTTACCGAAATCGCCGATGTTTACACCGGTGAGTACAATTTCTTTGGCACCCATTTCCGCAATTTTATAAGCATTTTCAACGATGCTTTCAACAGTATTGCTTCGACTTTTACCGCGTGCTAACGGAATGGTACAGAACGAACATTTATAATCGCAACCATCTTGAATTTTTAAAAACGATCGTGTTCTGTCGCCGAATGAAAAAGCATTTGTAAATGTTGTGGCTTCTCGAATATCTCCGGCTTGCACCAAACCTTTACCGGAAGTTTTTGCGAGTGTATCAATAAATTCTAAAATTCTGAATTTTTCATTTGCACCTAAAACTAAATCAACGCCTTCGATGTTCGCAATCTCTTGCGGTTTCAATTGCGCGTAGCAACCCACAACAACAACCAAAGCATTTTGAGATTGTCTCAAAACGCGCCGCACAAATTGTCGACATTTTTGGTCGGCAAAATCCGTAACAGAACACGTGTTCAACACATAAATATCTGCTGGCTGTTCGAAATCGTGAACGGCGTAACCACGCTTCTCAAACATCTGTTGAATAGACGATGTTTCGGAATAATTTAATTTACAGCCTATCGTATAAAACGCGACGGAACGAGGAGTCATTAATAATGGTTAGTTGTTAGTTGTTAATGGTTAATTTTTTCTTAGTTATCAATGTAAAAATGGAATTAACCATTAACAACTAACAACTAACCATTATTTAATGCAAATTTACGCCTTATCAATAATTTCTTTCGATATTTTTTTTATTTCGCAAAAAAGGAATTATTTTTGATGAATTTATTAAGTTTAAAATCAATGAGTCCTACATTAGTAAGGGAATGAAAATAATTCCGATTTTTAAATGTATGGATATGAAAGTCGCTTTAGATTTTTATACCGACGTTTTAGATTTTAAAATAAAATATAAAGAGGCAACGGAAAATGATCCAGTGGTGATTTTAAAAAACGGTAGTGTGCAAATCATGCTTTCAACGATGGTCGGTGAAAAACCGTTTCGTACGGCGGCTAATGTTTATGTGCGCGATGTGGATGCACGTTTCAAAAAATATTTGAATAGAGGCTTGGATATTTCTGGCAGACTGGATTCTCCCGTACATCAAGGTCCGCTGAATCAAACTTGGGGAACGCGCGAGTTTTATGTATCGGATGCGGACGATAATACTTTGTGCTTTGTTAACGAATAATGAACAATGAATAATTTTTATTGTTGGTTATTCATGCTCATTGTTTATTAAAACTGTTACGTTTAATTTAAAAACAGTCTCAATTGTATAAATAAAGCTAATGCTCATCACTCAAGGCTCACAGCTAATAACTGTTAATTCTTAATTCTTAATTTCAAATTATTATGGCTCTTTTTGGAAATTCAAATCCGTTTTTAAGCGAGAAAAATTTCTCGAACACTTTGGACCCGCACGTCATGCAAGAAGAATTGATGACAGTGAACGGCGCGGTTAATAAAACTTTGACATTAACTGCGATGTTGGTGGCTACTTCTGCTATCAGTTTTTTATATCCTAATCCGTTATTTTTAATCGTCGGCGTGGTTGGCGGTTTAATCGCGGTTTTATTTGCGTCTTTCAAACCGACCACTTCAGCAGTTGCCGCGCCTGCTTATGCACTGCTTGAAGGTTTGGCACTCGGTACAATTTCGGCGATGTATGCAGCGCAATATCCAGGTATCATTGTCAATGCAGTAACAAGTACTATCGGTATTTTATTTGCAATGTTGATGATTTATCGTTCGGGTGCGATAAAAGTTGATGATAGATTGCGTACCGGTATAATGATGGCAACTTTCGGCGTGTTCATCGTTTATCTGGTAGATATGGTTTTGGGGATGTTTCATATTCATATCCCGATGATTCATGAAGGCGGTACTTTCGGTATTATTTTCAGTCTCGTCGTCATAGCTATTGCAACGATGAATTTATTGCTCGATTTCGATATGATTGAGCGCGGTGCACAATCCGGCGCACCGAAATACATGGAATGGTTTTCGGCGATGGGTTTGCTTATCACTTTGGTTTGGTTGTATCTTGAAATTTTGCGCTTGCTTTCAAAAATTTCGCGCAGCAGATAAGTTTTAATGATTACCGGTTAATTATAAAAAATGCCTCAGGTTTTAGACTTGCGGCATTTTTTATTTTTGAAAAAGTCCACGTTTAGGACATTTAAAACGTCATATAGATTTTGAGCCTTAACGACGATAAAACGAAAAGCGCGAAAGAAAATAAATTCATTTCGCGCTTTTTATCTTATAATTAACAACTAAACATTAACAACTAACCATTATTTCTTCGCTGCTTCCGCACGCGCCACATATTTACCAATATCTCTGCCTTCGGTTGTTTGCGGATATTTTTCTTTAATTTCTTTGTAAGCAGATAAAGCTGAAGCGTTATCATTTTGTTTTTCGCTCAACATACCGTAAAGTTTGAGGTAATGCGCTTTGATATCATCTACATCGCCGGAATTTGCGGCTTGTCTGTAATTTTTTAGCGCATTGGCGAAATCATTTTTTTCGCTGTACGCATCACCCAATACTCCGTATTTTGTGGCGCCAAGTACACTGCCGTCCGGCGAATAATCGTTCATGTATTTAATCGCTTCATCGTATTTGCCGAGGTTTTGATAACAAATCGCGGCGTAACAACGCGCTAAATTTCCTGCCGGCGCGCTGCCGTATTTTTTTGCAATGTCGAGAAAACCATCAAAACCACCGCCCGGATTATTCAATGCCTGTGCAAATGAATCGCGTTCAAACATTTGTTCGGCGCGCCACATAGCTGTCACCGCTTTTTTTTGTTCACCGGCAACATGATTTCTCCAAAAAAACCAACCGGCACAAGCCGCGATTATTGCTACCGCACCGATAATGAGTGGTTTGCGATACACTTCCAACCAATGTTGCGCTTCGTGCGTTACTTCCGTGATGTCCACTAAAACATCTTCTTTGCTTACTTTTTTTATAACTTTTTTCTGAGTCTGTCCTC
The DNA here is from genome assembly GCA_043748865.1 of Saprospiraceae bacterium. Lineage (GTDB taxonomy): Bacteria > Bacteroidota > Bacteroidia > Chitinophagales > Saprospiraceae > JAAFJT01. The sequence continues at coordinate 4,942 of JAYTNA010000621.1, read as the reverse complement.
CTCTATTCGGATTTTGTATCGTTGACATGAGTTTAATTAAATGATGAACGAAGAATGATGACTGATAAATCTTGTTAAAAACGCGATTATCAATTTATCGAAAACTTTTAATGGCTTCCGATTCATTCAACAATTGTGATGTATCGTTTTATATTTCGGTCTGATTTTTTTTAGCCTTAGATTTATTTTTCAAAAAAATTATTTTTTCGTTTTATTTTTTTCAAAAAAAGCCAAGATTAAAGGATTTAAAGATTTAAAAGATTTTTTCAAAAAATAATTTCAAAAAATAATTTTTAATTTTTACTTCTAGAAAAGTCCGTGTAATTCGGCTTGCACTTTGCTGACGATAATTCCAAGATCTTCCGGACGATTGATAAAATCTATTTCATCACTGTTGATGACAAGAAGCTTTCCAATCTTATAATTATTTATCCAATTATCATACCGTTCATTTAAACGATGTAAATAATCAATAGAAATATTGCCTTCATAATGTCTGCCGCGCGTTTGAATGTGATTTACCAAAGTCGGCACACTCGCTTTCAAGTAAATCATTAAATCCGGCGGTGTCACATGATCTACCATGAGTTGAAAAAGCGAGAAATAGTTTTCATAATCCCGTTTTGACATCAAACCCATTTCGTGCAAATTCGGCGCAAAAATATGCGCATCTTCGTAAATAGAACGATCTTGCACAACGGTTTTGTCACCGTTTTTTATTTTCAATAATTGACGATACCGACTGTTTAAAAAGAAAACTTGCAAATTAAAAGACCAACGCTGCATTTCGTGATAAAAATCGGCGAGATACGGATTGTCGTTTACTTCTTCATACTGCACTTCCCAACTCAAGTGTTTTGAAAGTTGCGTAGCTAAAGTCGTTTTTCCAGCACCGATATTTCCGGCGATGGCAATATGTTTTACGCGCGTCGGTGCATCAATCATTTTATGCTTTATTTCCTTTTTCGTAATCTGCCAAGAATTGTGCTAAACCACTATCGGTCAACGGATGTTTCAATAAGCCTAAAATGGCAGATAGCGGACAAGTGCAAACATCGGCTCCGGCTTTCGCACATTCGATGATGTGCAACGGTGAACGAATACTTGCAGCTAAAACCATCGTATCAAAACCTTGTACTGAGTACATATCTACAATTTCTTCTATCAACGCCACACCGTTCCAACCTATATCATCAATACGCCCGATGAATGGCGAAATATAAGTAGCTCCGGCTTTTGCCGCCAAAAGTGCTTGACCGGCTGAAAAAGCTAAGGTGCAATTTGTTTTAATATTATTTTCGGTGAACCAAGCAATCGCTTTGATACCATCTTTAATAAGCGGAATTTTTACGACGATGTTCTCGGCAATATCCACTAAACGCTGTCCTTCTTTAATCATGCCGGCAAAATCTATTGCAGTTACTTCTGCACTGATCGCTCCATGCGGTACGATTTCACAAATGGTTTTATAATGCTTCAGAATATTATTTGTGCCGGTAATGCCTTCTTTCGCCATTAAAGACGGATTAGTGGTGACACCATCAAGAATACCTAAATCCATGGCTTCACGAATGTTGTCGAGATTAGCAGTATCAATGAAAAATTGCATTTGGAAAGTTTTGAGATGAAAGGAAATCGGGTAATGAGAATATAAAAAACGCGCCAAGCACACCGCTCGACTAACTTATCCTTGCTATGTTTCCACCCTGGGGAGGTTCGAAAGGAGCTGGTCGCTTGACGCGGGTGCAAAATTATACTTTTTTTTGTAAATTACAATTGAATGGTGATTTATTTTTGGATTATAGTTTTGTGTCTCTGCTTAATTCGATATAATTTCAATTAATTTTAAACGCGTCTTAGTACTTAGTGAAAATTCAAATTTTCGGTACAACAAATTGATAAATCAAATTTACTTCCAGTATCATTATACTTTTTATTATTATTAATATTAACTTTGTAGTAAAATTTAATCTTTATGGAAACTCTATTGTTTGAACCAGAAAAAGAAGAAAATACAATTCTTCACGAATTATTAGCTAAGGATGATGCAAATGATAATGATGTTGATGAGGCTTATCAAAGTGATATTGTTTCTGTCTTGGAAGATATTGATGTAATAGAGGAGCAAGAATCTATCCATGAACTTGTTATACGAAAATGGGACAAAGGGAAGATTATAATTGATCCCGACTTTCAACGAAATGTGGTTTGGAAATTAGATAAAAGTAGTGCGTTTATTGAATCTATTATTCTTAATTATCCTATTCCAAATATATATCTTAATCAAAGTAAAGATGGGAATTATATAGTAGTAGATGGAAAGCAAAGATTAACGACACTTAGAAATTTTATGAAGAATGAATTTAGACTCCAGAATTTAAAAACTTTGAATAATCTTAATGGTAAAAATTTTTTTGACTTAGAACATTTCATAGGCTATCAAGCTAAAATTGAAGATAAAAAACTAAGAGTATTTTTTATAAAACCATCTGTTCCCTCAGATGTAGTTCATGATATTTTTTATAGAATCAATACGGGGGGAACGCAACTAACCAGACAAGAAATCAGAAACAGTTTGTTTAGAGGTAAATCTACTATTCTACTTAAAGAACTTGCAGAGGGAGAATGTTTCAAAAAAGCAACTGACAACGGGATCAAACCGGATAGAATGAAAGACCGAGAAGCCGTTTTACGATATTTTTCATTTAAAATTCGAGACATAAAAGATTATAAAAGCATGAGTGATTTCGTCGAAGGAGCTATGAAAAAAATAAATTTTTTCGATGATTTTAAAATTGAAAAATTAAGAGAAGATTTTAATCGAACAATGGATTGGAGTTTTAAAATTTTTGGGAGAAATAGTTTTAGAATTCCAACTGAAAAAACAAGAGGTACTATTAATTTTGCTGTTATGGAATCTGTTGCTTTGTTTATATCAAAACAAACTGATAGTATTTTAGAAAAAAACAGAGAAATTATTGATAATAACTTCAAGGAAAACTTATTAAAAAACAAAGCTTACTTGGATGCAGTTCAGTTTGCTACAGGTGATATAAAAAGGGTTGAAATTCGATTCCGATTAGCAGAAGAAATACTATCCGAAAACATAAATTTATGATAACTCAAATCAAACTCACCAACTTTAAATGTTTTAGAGGAGAAAATACTTTCGCTTTAAGTAGCTTTAACTTGCTCACGGGAATAAATGGCAAAGGTAAATCTACACTTTTGCAATCACTTTTATTGATGAAACAAACAGTTGAGTACAATCAATATAGTAATAATATCATTCTCAATGGCTCTTGTGTACAATTAGGCAGTTTTGAAGATATTAAAAATTCATTTGCTGGCAGTAACGAAGTGATAAAGTTTGAATTTACATTCTCAAGATTTCCCGGATATACTTTTGAAGAAAATTTGTCATATACTTTCAAACCCGATGAAAAAGATGATTATGTTGCTCTAATTACAGAACATCAAGAAGCGCAAATTATTAATTATGATGACGAGGAAGAAGCAGAAAAAACAAGAGTAATAGAAGTAATACTGGCGGGAAATTTCTTTTATACCGTGAGTGTATTTGAGGGTCACGGTCATAAAAATTTAAAACATCAATTCAATTTCTCTTCTCCATTTCAAGGTCTAAAGCTTGAACGTGATTTAAGAGAAAAAGGTACCTATGGCCACGGGCAGGGTGAGAATTATACTTTTTATACTTTTAAATTCATTTCAGCCGATCGTATAGGTCCCCAAAATTTTTATGGGCGACAAAACGCACATTTTAATGAAGTTGGTACTCGAGGTGAAAATACTGCGAGCGTACTTTATTTAAAAAGGGAATCATCTGTTTCTGATAAGTTATACTTAGGTGCAAATGCTAACACATTACTTCAACAAGTAGAGGAATGGCTAAACTATATTTTTGAAGGAGCAAAAATTAATATAAAATCGGAGAGTAGCGTTATTCTGATTTCATATAATACAAAGACAGGAAGCGAGCGACGTTACAAACCTGCTAATGTTGGTTTTGGTTATTCGTATATATTACCGATAGTTGTTGCCGGACTTATAGCAACTCCTGGTCACATACTTATTATTGAAAATCCTGAAGCACATTTACATCCGAGTGCTCAACACAGATTGACCAGATTTTTGGCGAAAATTGCTTCAACAGGTGTTCAGATTTTTGTCGAATCCCACAGTGAACATATCTTAAACGCTTTAAGAATTTGTACAATCGAACACGAAAATTCAGAAAAAATATTGAATAATACGGATGTAAGTATTTTATATTTTCAAGACAAAGACGAACAATCTTGTGTTCAAATCCCGATAGATAATAAAGGCGGGATTGATGAATGGCCTAACGGTTTTTTCGACCAAACTGACAAAGATTTTAAAATTCTCTTTGGCTTCTAATCATTATGGAAATATTTATCAATGAATTATCGCTACATGGACAATATCCTACACCTGAAGTATTCATTATTGCTATCAAGGAACTTATAGGTATTTTCATTTTTATAGACGAAAAAATACAGACTAAACAAATTTTTAGAGATGATATTTTGTTTTACCAAAGAGCCGTAATAGATGATAATTTCATAAAAAGTTTCGAAAATATTAGGCAAAAAGACTTAAAACAATTATTTCGTAGTACAGTTTTTAATAGACCCAATTTAAAAAAATGGAAAGATGAACAATTACACTCTTCCGACATAATTTACACATCCGAATCCTGCACACATCAAAAAAACTTTGTTACCGATACATCAGTCGCAGAAATAGCAGAACGTTGTTTACAACGAGAACAACGTCATATACTTATCAATTTTACAGAGTCTCAATTCAAAGGAATAACATCATTTGAAGTTATTAAAGATGAAAAACAAAAAATAAAAGTCGAATGTGCGGATTCCAAAAATGATTTTGATAAATGGGC
>JAYTNA010000620.1:0-2137 GCA_043748865.1 Saprospiraceae bacterium | reverse complement strand
CGTTGCAAATGCTTTTGCTTTGAGTTGCAATGTGTCGCGCAATTTTTCTATACCTGGAATTGTCGTCTCTGCTAAAATTTTATACGCCGCAATGTGCATCGCCGTAGGAAAAGTATCGTTTGAACTTTGCGATTTATTCACGTCGTCGTTCGGATGAATAAATTTTTGTTCATCGAGTAAATTACCGCCGTTCAAAACGTGTGCGCGATACGCGACCACTTCGTTCACGTTCATATTCGATTGCGTACCGCTACCCGTTTGCCAAACCACTAACGGAAATTGATCATTGAGTTTACCTTTTAAAATTTCGTCACACACTTTTCCAATCAGCACACATTTTTCTTCGGAAAGTGTTCCGGCATCTCTGTTCGTGAGTGCCGCCGCTTTTTTCAGATAAGCGAACGCATAAATAATTTCACGCGGCATTTTATTTATGTCTTGCGCAATCGGAAAATTTATCACCGAGCGTTGCGTCTGTGCGCCCCAATAAACATTGGCGGGTACTTCTACTTTGCCCATTGTATCTTTTTCTATTCTGTATTTCATAATAGTTGTAAGTTATTAATTGTTATTTTGGAAAAATCTCAAAACTCATAGCTAAACACTCAAAGCTAATATCGCTTTCTCTCCAATCGTTTTATCTTGATTAAAATCACCGCCGGTAATACCTAAGCCGCCGATAATTTTTCCATTTTGCATAATTGGAAAACCGCCGGCAATGGCAAGGATGGATAAATTTTTCGCAAATGCTTTTTCTAATTCCGGCATTTTTTGCGTGATGTCTTGCAAAATAGGCGTCGGTGCTTTGAGTTGCGATGCAGTGACAGCTTTTTTTTGACTTACATCAATACTGAAAAAACTTGCCCCGTCCATGCGTTGCAATGCTGTCAAATGTCCGCCCATATCAACAATTGAAATGGTGATGAGAATTTTTAATGCTTTAGCTTCTGCAATTGAAATGGAAATCAATTTATTTATAAGTTCTTCAGTCATTATTTTTTTGAAAATTATTCTTAGCACAAAATTATTTCAAACAATATTCAAAAGAGAATACTTCTTGAAAATGTTTTTTCATTTTTTCTTTCACATCTTCTATGTCCACGTCTCGATTTAATTCGTGCACCAAACTTGTGACGGATTTATCGGCTTCATCAATGCCGCACGGAATAATATAATCAAAGTAAGTTAAATCAGTGGAAACGTTGAAAGCGAAACCATGCATAGTCACCCAACGGCTGAGGTGTACACCGATAGCACAAATTTTTCGGAAAGTACGTTTCGGATTTTTCGCATCGGCTTCGTGCAACCAAACGCCGGTATAATCTTTTATGCGGATGCCCACTAAACCGTAATCGGCGAGCGTGCGGATAGCAACTTCTTCAAGTGCGCGAACGTATTTATGAACGTCGGTAAAAAAACATTCCAAATCAAAAATCGGATAACCGGTAATTTGTCCCGGACCGTGATAAGTAATGTCGCCGCCTCTGTTTATTTTAAAAAAAGTAGCGTTGCGTTGGGCGAGTTCATCTTCGTTGTACAATAAATTTTCAATAGAACCACTTTTGCCGAGCGTAAAAACGGGTGGATGTTCGCAAAACCAGAGATAATGTTTTTGTTTTTCTATTAATTCTGCACGAGATGCCGGCACGTTTATATCGGGTTGCATTGCGCGAATACTTTTTTTTCTTTGAATGACTTCGTTTAATAAAACGAATTGTCCATCCCATGCTGTTGTGTAGGGAATTAGTTTTTTATCGTCGCGGAAAATTACTTTGGGAAGCATCATTTAAGGAAGTTTTTCTTGACATATTTCGCGCTTTTTTCCACACAAGTAAAGGCATCCGGCACATAATTATTACCTTGCTCTACAAAAATATGTTTTAATTCTGCCAGCTTAGCATCTTTAAGAAAAGTATTAAAATCAATTGTTCCATCACCTACGACGGCGTGTAATTCTCGGTCTTTTTTGTCCATGTCTTTGATGTGCCAGATAGGAAATCGTTTAGGGTATTGCGTAAAATAGTCGAGAGCTTTTTTTTGAGACGAATGAGAGAACCAATATAAATCCATTTCCATTTTTACCAGTTTAGGGTCTGTATTTTTTAAAATCACATCATACCCAATTTGTCCGTTGTGA
>JAYTNA010000619.1:0-10238 GCA_043748865.1 Saprospiraceae bacterium | reverse complement strand
TTTATGTTCATAATGCTTATCTTTTTCGTTAAATATTATCCGATATTCTCCTTAAAAGATAAAAATTCTGACCAAAAAATAATTAACCCCAGTGGCAGACCTTATTCCTTTCTCATTCCTAAACTTTCTTCAGAAAACTTGTACCCGTATGATTTGGACTGCCTTTTTATCTTTAATTGCCTTTTTACTTTTTATCGATTTATATGTACTCGGACATAATACAGGTGATGTACCGGATATAAAAACTTCCATAAAACAATCGTTAGTTTGGGTGGCTTTGGGTTTATTGTTTTCGGGCGTTATTTTTTATGTTTATAGTAATCACTTACTTGATACGCCTGTGGCAACTTCCGGCAAGGAAGCCAGTTTACAATATTTAACCGGTTATATTATCGAATTAGCTTTGAGTGTAGATAATTTGTTCGTTATCGCACTCATCATGTCGTACTTCAAAGTGCCGGACAGGTATCAATATAAAATTTTATTTTGGGGTATTTTAGGTGTCGTTATCTTGCGCGGTTTAATGATTGGTGTGGGTTATTCGCTGATAAGTTTATTCAGTTGGGTGAATTATGTATTCGCAGCTATTTTATTGTTTTCGGCTTACAAGATGGCAACGGCTTCAGATGAAGACGATCCTGATTTTGAAAATAATGGGGCTATAAAGATTTTGAGTCGTTTTTTTCCCATCACAAATAAATATGAAAACGGCAATTTTTTTACGATAGAAAATGGCAAAAAAGCTGCCACTACTTTGTTTGTCACTTTACTCGTAGTTGAAACGACAGATGTTTTATTTGCTTTCGATTCTGTTCCCGCCGTTTTTTCTGTGACAAAAGATCCCTGTTTAGTTTTCAGCAGTAATATTTTTGCCATTCTCGGTTTGCGTGCGATGTATTTTGTACTCGCAGCTTCGCTTCAAAAATTTGAATACTTGGACAAAGCCCTCATTATTATTTTAGTTTTCATCGGCGTAAAAATGTTGATTGAACATTGGTATACGATTCCTGTTGGTGTTTCACTTTTAATTGTTGTCGGGTTGTTGGTCGGTGGTGTTGTAGCTTCATTGCTGAAGAAAAAAGAATAACCTATAACCACCTAAACAACCAACATTTTTTCTTCGGCTTCGCATTTATTTTGGCGTGTGCTTTATTGAGTTGCATCAAAACGGCATGGGAAGGTAAATCTTGTACCGGCAATTTCATTTTGTCCGTATTCAATAGCATATCATTATTTTTACAATCGGTAACAGTAACGGCATACAGATAAGTATCTTCGTGTTTAGAGTTTTTATCATAAAAAGTTAATTCGCGCACATCTTGCGGCATAATAGCGACGATATTTCTGCTATTCGCAAAATCTACTTTGCCGTAATTGAAACGATAAATTAAATATTGAAACGGTATATTTTTTTGTAAATTATTGCTCGTTTTCCAACGCAGATGAACGGCATTACCTTCCGTCATAATCGGACGAATTTCTACGGGTTCACACGCTAACATAGAAGTATCTTTCACAACTTCCGGGGGAATGGCAAACTCACGAAAATAATTATTTTTTAAAGAATCACTGAAACCCAACGGATTGTAAATTAAACTTTTGGCACTGAAAAATACTGCTCCTTTCACCGATTTAAAATTGCGGTCAATCATCATTTGATTCGGCACTTCATTCGGGTTTGTCCAATTCGGTTCACGTTTGCTCGTTTGTCCGATGCGACTTGAGTTGTAGCCGATAAAAACCGGTTTGCCGTAACTGTTATCCGACCACCAACGCGCAATTTTTTCGTGGTCGGCTAAATTGAAACCGATTGCCCAATAATCTTGCGGTGTCACGTAATCAATCCAACTCAATTGCAACCATTTACGCACATCGGCATATAAATCGTCGTAGCAAGTAAGTCCGGCATGAGTATCCGAACCCGAAGGATCAACGTAACTGTTGCGCCAAACACCAAACGGACTGATGCCGAATTGCACACGCGGTTTAACTTTTTTGATGATGTACGATACGCTTTGAATCAATTTATCAACGTTATCGCGTCGCCAATCATCAACGGAAGAAAATCCTAAACCATATTGTTGATAGGTGTCAAAATCTTTGAATTGTTCGTTCCCGTTTTTATACGGATAAAAATAATCATCAAAATGAATACCGTCCACGTCGTATTTACGCACAATTTCTTCAATCACACCGGTTACATGGTTTCGCACTTCGGGTAAACCCGGATTCATGATGTAGCGTTTATTATATAAAAGACACCACTCCGGATGCTTATTGAGTACGTGTTCGGGCGAAAAATTATATTTTGTTTGATTATCCATCGAAGCGCGATACGGATTCAGCCAAGCGTGAAACTCAAAACCCATATCGTGTGCTGTGCGTATCATAAATTCTAAAGGGTTAAAATTATTAGAAGGCGGTATACCGGCTTGTCCTGTCAACCAATTCGACCAAGGAATGCTATCCGAGCGATAAAAAGCATCTGATGTTGAACGAATCTGTACATAAAGCGCATTTATACCCAATGGTTTAAGTTTTTCTAACATTTCCGTCCACTCAGCCGCTAAAGCGCGGTCATCAATTGTTGGTGTACGCGGATAATCAATATTTAAAACTGTTGCTATCCAAACGCCGCGCAATTCGCGTTTAGGCGATTGTGCTTGAAGATTTAGAATGAAAAATAAAAAAAATATAAAAGTTGAAATTCTTTTTAACATGGTGCATCGAAGTATTATAGCGTTTAGAGATTTTTGTAGGTTTTTGCAAAAATACGAAAGATTAATAATGATTTAAAGAATCCAGATTTTAAGTTTAACGAAATAATTTGTTGGGTGTTGCAAATCCAATCTCTATAACATACTCAACTCACTGAATTGGTATAAAATATTTATTTTTCCAATAATTTTTGCTAAAACGTTTTAAATTTTATAATTTTGCGCCGCAAATTAAAAAATCGAATTTAGTCAATAAAAAAAATCATGGCAAGTACAGGCGATTTAAAAAGAGGCTCGTGTTTTGAATACAGTAATGATATTTTTAAAGTAGTGGATTTTCAACACATTAAGCCGGGAAAAGGCGCGGCTTTTGTTTACGTGAAAATGAAAAGCGTGACAAAAGGCAGTGTTTTAGAAAATAATTTTCCGGCAGGACATAATATAAACATCGTTCGCGTCGAACGTCGTCCATGTCAGTTTTTATACAAAGATGATATGGGAATGAACTTTATGCACACTGAAACTTTCGAGCAATTAGCTATCTCGGAAAATATGGTGGACAATGGTGACTTGATGAAAGAGGGTATGATGGCGGATGTTTTATTTACCACAAAAGATAAAGAAGAGATAGTGTTGTCTGTGGAATTACCGGGATTTATTACTTTGCAAGTAACTTATACCGAACCCGGGGATAAAGGCAATACTGCTACCAACGCTTTAAAACAAGCAACGGTTGAAACCGGTGCCGAAGTGAAGGTGCCGCTTTTCATAAAAACCGGCGATAAAATTCGTATCAATTTAGAAACACGCGAGTATATGGATCGCGAAAAATAATTTTTTAAGAAAAATAAAAGTGCGTCGTTTGCTCCTGCTGTAAACGACGCACTTTTTTAATTGAAAATTGAACTGAATTAGCAGAATTAAAGACTTAGCGGAATTTCAACAATTCTTTAATTCGTTTAATTCCGGTCAAAATCGAAAAATTGTTAATTAACAATTTTCAATTAACAATTAACAATTAATAATTGCATCTTTACGACTGATACACAAAACTTATTCAAAACATTGTGTTAGTTAAAGTTTGCGGCGGTATTTTTAATATCTGTTCAAAAAAATAAAATAAACCATTCCAATGACATTTGAAGAAATAAAAGCACTCATTCAATTGGTCAATAAAAGTGATTTGGCAGAATTTGTGTTTGAAGATGGCGAACAGCGCGTCGTCATTCGCACATCCAAATACAGCAAAGGCGTAAAAGGCGGAATGCCGATGACTCATAACACTTATTTACAACCGCAACCACCTCAACCAACGGCATCTGCACCCGTATCAGTTCACCCAGGACACGAACAAGAAACTGTTGCTTTAAAAAAAGAGGAGCAACAAGTTCAAGCTACACTACCATCTGTTGTTGTGGTGCCGTCAAGCAATTTATTGGCTATCAAATCGCCGATGGTCGGCACGTTTTATCGTTCTTCCTCGCCGGACAAACCCGCGTTGGCAAAAATCGGCGACATCGTTAACGTCGGCTCGCCGGTTTGTATCATCGAAGCCATGAAACTTTTCAACGAAATTGAATCGGAAGTAAAAGGAAAAATAGTAAAAGTGCTGGTAACAGATGCTTCACCGGTAGAGTACGATCAAGTATTGTTTATGGTAGAGCCGGTAGCATAAGAGGCAATTAAAAATTAAAAATTAAAAATTAAAAATCATCGACTATAAATGAGCGTTTTCATTTCTTAAGGAGTGATAATTAATTATTAATCATTAATTATTAATTATTAATTGATTTTCAATGTACAACGATAAAAAAGAATTTAAAAAAGTATTGATAGCCAACAGAGGTGAAATCGCTTTGCGCGTTATTCGCACTTGTAAAGAAATGGGTATAAAAACCGTAGCCGTTTATTCGACTGCCGATGCCGATTCTTTGCACGTCCGTTTTGCCGACGAAGCTGTATGTATTGGTCCGCCTTCATCGAAAGAAAGTTATCTGAACGTGCCGCGCATCATGGCTGCCGTTGAAATTACGAATGCCGATGCCGTGCATCCGGGGTACGGTTTTTTGGCTGAGAACGCAGATTTTTGCGAAATTTGCACGGCTTACGGCATAAAATTTATCGGACCTACACCGGAACAAATTCGTGCGATGGGCGATAAAATTACGGCAAAAGAAACCATGATTCGTGCCGGTGTACCGGTCGTTCCGGGTTCCGACGGATTAGTCACAGATTTGAAAACCGGTTTAATGACCGCCAAAACAATCGGTTATCCCGTAATTATTAAAGCAACCGCCGGTGGTGGCGGAAAAGGTATGCGCGTGGTCTGGAAAGAAGAAGATTTTGAAAATAATTTGAACATGGCACGCACTGAAGCCAAAGCTTCGTTCTCCAATGACGGCGTGTATATTGAAAAATTTGTAGAAGAACCGCGCCATATCGAATTTCAAATCGCCGGTGACAGATACGGAACCGTTTGTCATTTATCCGAACGCGATTGTTCTATTCAACGTCGCCATCAAAAATTAGTCGAAGAATCTCCTTCACCGTTTATGACACCGGAATTGCGCGAGTTGATGGGTAATGCCGCCATAAAAGCAGCGCAAGCCATTAACTATGAAGGTGTGGGTACGATAGAATTTTTAGTGGATAAACACCGTAATTTCTATTTTATGGAAATGAACACGCGGATACAAGTAGAGCATCCGGTGACTGAAGAAGTAATTGATTTCGATTTAATAAAAGAACAAATAAAAATAGCGATGGGTATTCCCATCAGCGGAAAAAATCATTATCCGAAAATGTGGGCGATGGAATGTCGCATCAATGCCGAAGACCCATTCAACGATTTTCGTCCGAGTCCGGGAAGAATTACGTCATTTCATTCGCCGAAAGGTCATGGTGTGCGCGTTGATACACACGTTTATGCCGGTTATACTATCCCGCCTTATTACGATTCATTGATTGCGAAACTGATAGTACGCGCGCAGACACGTGATGAGTGTCTCGCCAAAATGATACGCGCTTTAGATGAATTTATCGTGGAAGGTATAAAAACTACCATTCCCTTTCATCAAAAACTGATGCATAATGAAGATTTTCGCGCCGGTAATTTCAATACAAGTTTTTTGAGTCATTGGAATTTTAAAGAAGAATAGTATAGATTTGGTTTTATGTCTCTCTCGCTCATAATCGCTGTTTATAAAAATATACCGGCACTTGAATTAATTTTCGAAACTTTATCCAATCAAAGTTTTAAAAATTTTGAAGTGATTGTAGCAGAAGACAACGATAGTCCGGCAATGATATACGTCATAGAAAAGGCGCGACAAAAATATTTTTTTCCTATTCTACACGTATCACAACCAGATATTAGTTTCCGGAAAACACGTACATTAAACGCGGCAATTAAAATTTCTACAACCGATTATATTGTTTTTATTGATGGTGATTGTTTATTGCATCCGCATTTTTTGGAACAACACTATATGCTTCGTGAAAAAAACACGGCTTTATTCGGTCGGCGTGTTATGTTGACAGAAAAACTTTCAAATAAAATATTAGCAACACATGCAGTACCGAATTTAATGACAATGCTTTCGGCGCGTTGCAAACGTTTGGATGCAGCGTTTTATTTACCTTTTCTGCCGACACCGATTGAAACACATTCGGGCATATGGGGTTGCAATTGGAGTATCCATAAAAATGATTTATACGCCGTAAATGGTTTCGACGAAGATTACACATCTGCCGGCATCGGAGAGGATACGGATATCGAATGGCGATTAAAAAAAATAGGTATACAACTCAAAAAAATAAAATTTCATGCTATTCAATATCACTTATATCACGCCGAAAATTATGCAAGTACGCGTCACAACGAACTTCTTATGTCGAAAAAAAAAAGTATTGGTTTGTTTTTTTGTAAGACCGGGATAATTACTTTTATTTGAATAGAACTCAACTAAAACCTAACTTTGCACTTCGAAATTTTTCATCCGTATTTAAAGAAAAAATCAAAAAACTTATTGCGACGTGATTTTGTTTATTTAGGATGAATTTTAAAAATCCGAGAGTTTAAAAGTTTGGAACAAAAACACCGACTCAACAAAAAAATTCCTTTATGCCCGATATTAGATTAGAAGCCAAAAAACGTATCCTCGTCATTGATGGTGCGATGGGTTCGCTTATTCAAGAATATAAACTCAGCGAAAAAGATTTCAGAGGTGAACGTTTCAAAGATTTTCACCGTGACGTGCAAGGCAATAATGATTTGCTTTCTATTACGCGACCGGATGTTATTGAAGCGATTCATAAAGCTTATCTTGATGCCGGTGCAGATATTATTGAAACAAATACGTTCAGTTCAACGCGAATTGCTCAAGCAGATTATGAATTGGAATCTCTGGCTTATGAATTAAATTTAGCTTCGGCTCAAGTGGCGCGGCGTGCGGCAGATAAAGCGACGACGGAAAATCCGAAAAAACCGCGTTTCGTTGCCGGTGCTTTGGGTCCGACAAATAAGACTTTGTCGCTGTCTCCGGATGTAAATAATCCCGGTTATCGCGCCGTAACGTTTGATGAAATGGTGGATGCTTATTACGAACAAGTTTCCGGTTTAATAGATGGTGGTGTGGATTTACTTTTAATTGAAACTATTTTTGATACGCTGAATGCGAAGGCGGCGATTTATGCCATTGAAAAGTATAATGATAGTCGGTTAGTCGGTCAGTCGGTTCGTCAGTTAGTCGGTTCGTCAATTAGTCAATTAATTAAAGACCAACCAACTAACCGACTGACCGACCAACCGACTATACCCGTCATGATTTCCGGCACAATAACCGATGCTTCCGGCAGAACTTTGAGCGGACAAACAGTAGAAGCGTTTTATATTTCCATCAATCATGCTTCCAATTTATTGAGCGTCGGATTGAATTGCGCGTTGGGCGCAACAGAAATGCGTCCACACGTTGAAGCACTTTCAGATATGGCGACATGCTTGGTATCGGCGTATCCGAATGCGGGTTTGCCGAATGAGTTTGGCGAATACGATCAATCACCGGAAGAAATGCAAACGTATATTCGCGATTTTGCGACTTCAGGTTTCGTCAATATCATCGGCGGATGTTGCGGTACTACCCCGGCGCATATAAAATTAATGGCAGAAGCTGTTTCCGGTGTCAAGCCGCGAAAAATTCAAAAAGATAAAAATTATTCGATGTTGTCGGGTTTAGAACCGCTCATCATTCGTCCGGGCGCGCGATTTATTAATATCGGTGAGCGCACAAACGTAACGGGCAGTAAAGAATTTGCACGATTGATTAAATCCGAAGATTACACCGCCGCGTTACGTGTTGCAGCGCAACAAGTGGAGAGCGGTGCGCAAGTGATTGATATTAATATGGACGAAGGTTTGCTTGATTCGGAAAAAGCAATGGTCACGTTTTTGAATTTGGTAATGGCAGAACCGGATATTGCGAAGTTGCCAATTATGATTGACTCCTCAAAATTTTCCGTCATTGAAGCCGGATTAAAATGCGTGCAAGGCAAGTGCATCGTCAATTCTATTTCTATGAAAGAAGGCGAAGAAAAATTCATAGAACAAGCCAAAATTTTGCGCCGTTACGGTGCGGCTGCCGTTGTGATGGCTTTCGACGAAGCCGGTCAAGCGGATACCGAAAAAAGAAAAGTAGAAATTTGCGAACGCGCCTATAATATTTTAGTGCATGAAGTCGGCTTCAAACCTTACGATATTATTTTCGACCCGAACATTTTTGCGGTTGCGACGGGTATCGAAGAACACAACGAATATGCGATGAACTTCATTGATGCGACGCGAGAGATAAAAAAACGTTGTCCGGGTGCAAAAATTTCCGGCGGTGTTTCTAATATTTCATTTAGTTTTAGAGGGAATAATAAAGTGCGCGAAGCAATGCATACGGCTTTTCTATACCACGCCGTGAAAGCCGGAATGGATATGGGTATCGTAAATGCCGGGATGATTGAAGTGTATCAAGAAGTTGATAAGAAATTATTGAAACTGATTGAAGACGTGTTGTTTAACAGAAGCGCAACAGCTACCGATGAACTGACGGAATACGCAGAACAATTTAAAGGAGGCGGCGGCAAAGCGGCACAAAAAGATTTAGTCTGGCGCGAATTAAAACTCGAAGAACGCATTTCTTATGCACTTGTGAAAGGTTTGGACGAATTTACGGACATTGATATGGCAGAAGCACTGAAAAAATATCCGGTACCACTTGAAATTATTGAAGGACCTTTAATGGCAGGTATGAATGTTGTTGGCGATTTATTCGGCTCCGGTAAAATGTTTTTACCGCAAGTCGTCAAGTCGGCGCGTGTGATGAAAAAATCGGTGGCGCATTTGTTGCCGTACATTGAAGCAGAAAAAAAATCAGCTTCCGTTAAAGGGAAAATTTTAATGGCAACTGTGAAAGGTGATGTGCATGACATCGGAAAAAATATCGTCGGTGTTGTGCTTGGCTGTAACAATTATGATATTATAGATATCGGCGTAATGGTGCCCGCAGAAAAAATTTTGCAAGAAGCCCGCAAACAAAACGTGGATATAATTGGTTTGTCCGGACTGATCACGCCTTCACTTGATGAAATGGTACACGTTGCAAAAGAAATGGAGCGTCAAGGATTTAAAATCCCGTTGCTCATTGGCGGTGCAACGACATCGAAAACGCACACGGCTGTGAAAATTGAGCAACAGTATTCAGGTGCGGTAGTTCATGTTTTAGATGCAAGTCGCGCCGTCTCGGTGGCGAGTTCGCTTTTGTCGGAAGACAAAAAAGCAAGCAAGGCATACGTTGATGCGATTAAAAAAGATTATGCACAAGTGCGCGTATTGCGCAGCAACAGAAAATCGGCGAAGCGTTATTTGTCGTTGAAACAAGCGCGACAAAATAAATTAAAATTGGATTGGGCGAGTTATCAACCCATCAAACCTTCTTATCTCGGTGTCAAACTTTTTGATAACTGCGATTTAGAAACAGTTGCAAAATATATTGATTGGACACCGTTTTTTCAAAGTTGGCAATTAGCCGGAAAATATCCCGCCATTCTGACGGATGAAATCGTCGGTGTTGAAGCGACTAAACTTTTCAACGACGCACAAAAAATGTTGAAGCAAATTATTTCCGAAAAGTGGTTAACCGCACGCGCCGTTATCGGTTTTTGGGAAGCGAATAGTGTGGGTGATGATGATATTGAAGTCAGTCGGTTAGTCGGTCAGTCGGTTAGTCAGTTGGTCGATGATGAACCGACTAACCGACCAACCGACCAACCGACTAACCGACTCATTTACAACTTACGCCAACAAAACGAAAAAGCACCGGGACAACCGAATTACTGCCTCTCCGATTTTATCGCGCCGAAATCTTCGGGCGTTCAAGATTACATCGGCGGATTTGCAGTGACTGCCGGTGATGGTATAGAAAAATATGTGGCGGCATTTGAAAAAAATTTAGACGACTATAACGCGATTCTTTTGAA
>JAYTNA010000618.1:0-3161 GCA_043748865.1 Saprospiraceae bacterium | reverse complement strand
ACAGGTGTCGGTCCGTTGATAATTTCAAAAAAGGAAAATTTAGTGCTTAATGAAAACTCGACCGTTGCCATTCCGGGCAAATTCACAACAGCACATTTTTTATTCGGATTAAAATATCCGTTTGTGAAAAATAAAATAGAAATGCCTTTTAACGCCATTGAAGATGCCGTTTTAGAAGGAAAAGTTGATGCCGGTGTTATTATTCACGAAAACCGATTCACGTATCAACTCAAAGGTTTGAGTAAAGTTGTTGATTTGGGAGAATTTTGGGAAACGACAACACAATTGCCGATTCCACTGGGAGGTATTGTGATGAAAAAAAAATTATTGCCGACCGTTCAAAAAATATTAGAAAAAATTATGTTCGACAGTGTTGCTTATGCTTTCGCAAACCCGGAATCGAGCAAAAAATTTGTGGCTGAATATGCACAAGAAATGTCGCCGGCGGTAATGCAACAACACATTGATTTATACGTGAATGATTACACAAAAAATTTAGGTGAGAAAGGCAATGCGGCTGTAAATTTTTTATTACAAACCTTAAAGGAATGAGAAAGAATAAGTCTACCGGCAGAACTTATTTCCTTCTTATTCCTTAAATAAAAAACCGAATCACAACGCACGTCGTGATTCGGTTTTTTATTTCTAAAATTTAATTCATAATCAAAAAAGCTGTAAGGGAAGGACTCGAACCTCCACGAGGCGGTTAGCTGGAAAACACGTTTGCGCGCATGGTGGTCAACCCCAAAATATTTTCCGTTTATCCCGAACTCCTCACCCCCGAGACAAGGGGGCACGTCTGCCAAATTTCATCACCTCACAATAAAATAAATAAAAATGATTGTAACGTTTTACAATTATTACGCTGCAAAGGTAGTGCCTCTATTTGTTTTTTGGAAATAAATCAATAAAAATAATAAAAATTTACAAAATCAGTAAAATAAAAGCATTTTTATTGATGAAAATATAAAATTGACAACTTTAACAACTTGGTTTTTAAATTCTTTTCAATTATTCATATTTGTTCGGATATATAATAAACCGTCGTCGAGGCTCAAAGCCTCGACGACGGTAATGATAAAAAACCGGATGTTTTTCTGATCATTCAAATTCAATTTTATTCTCCGTTTTATTGATAATTAAATCGAACAAATCTATTATTTACGATTCAAAAAAGTTTTCAAGTATCTCAAATAATTCATTCGGTTTATCTGCGTGTACCCAATGACCTGCATCTTCGATTGTTTCTAATAGAGCTTCCGGAAAAAGTTTTTTTATAAAATCCCAATCTGCATCTCTAATATAATTCGACTTACCGCCGCGCACAAACAAAGTCGGTTTTTGAAAAGGTGTTCCTGTAACGGCTGCACAAATATTATCGTAATTGTCGAAAAGCACCGGCAAATTCATTTTCCAATGAAAACCTTCGCCGTTTATATTGCGACTTAAATTTTTCAATAAAAATTGTACGGTGGGAATATCTTTTTCTAATTTTTCCATCAAATAATTTTCAACTTCTTTTCTGTCACTCACAGTTGCCGGATTAATTTGTTGGAGGGCGTAAAAAATTTTCTCATGTCCGCCGAGAATAATTTTTGGGGAAATATCAATCAATGCCAATTTATTCACCGCATCCGGATTATTAAGTGCGATTTGCATCGCCACTTTTCCGCCCATCGAATGTCCGATAATATGTGATTGGTAAATCCGGTGTTCTTTCATGAAATTCAAAACACTTTGCGCCATGATTTCATAGTTAAACAAACCGTCAATACGTGGTGAAGCACCATGATTCGGCAAATCAATGGTGTAAACCAAAAAATTATTTGCCAATCTTCGCGCAATGTTTTGCCAATTATCGAGCATCCCGAACAAACCGTGAATAATAATTATCGTTTCGCCGGCACCAAATTCTTTGAAATTGAGCGTGGTTTTTATTTCCATCCAAAAAAATTATTTCAAAATCGTCACGCTCCCGAATTGCGATAAATCTTGACCGCGACATCGGAAACGCACTTTCCAAAGATAAATACCCGAATTGAGTTGCTGCCCGTTAAAGCTACCATCCCAATGTGCAAACTTATCCGTGGTAGAAAAAATGCGCCCGCCCCAACTATCAAAAATTTCGAAAACCGTCAAGTCTTCAATCGCATACGGATTCGAAATAAAAAATTGATCATTCCTATCGTCACCATTCGGCGTAAATGCTTGCGGTAAAAAAACTGTATTGCATTGCAAAGTTGCCGGGTCAATAACTTTTACTTTAATGGAATCGATTGCCGTACATTGCAATTCTTTTAAAGTAAGTTTTATTGTCGTAAAACCGCCTTGTGTAGGTTTTGCAATAGGGTTGAGACCTTTTGCATCACTCATTATTTCTTTAGGCGACCATTGAAAATCGGTTGAGCAAGTATTTGTAGCATGTAAAGGTACAGTGGCTCCCAAAAAAATAACAGTGTCTCGTGTCGCTATTTGATCCGGTGCAAAATAAAGGGCGGCAACTTCTGCTGCCAAAAGTGGGTGATCATAAATGCGCAATTCATCAATAGCACCATTGAATTTGCGATCGGTAGTGGATAAACAAGGTCCGGCGGCGATGGCTAAAGGTTTATTATTTGTGATGTTGACGCGTTTTGTAGTAGATTGCGTTGTTTTCAATTTTCCGTTTACATAAAGCAATAAACGGTTGTAATTGCGCACAATGGCGATGTGTTGCCAACAACGATTATAGTCTAATCGCTGAATAATATGATAACCCAATTTATCATTTTCAGAAAAATCAACACTGATTTGATTAGATGAAGGTGTATAACGAATGGCAAAGCAACTATCGTTATTACAATTCGGGCGTTTTGAAATCACGTCTAAAGTAGCATTGCCGCTCAAGTTATTGACTTTCATATAAAAACTCAATGTGAAATCACCAACTTTAAAATTATCGAATATAGCAGGACCAATAATAAATGCTTGTGAGTTGATACCGTCGAAACGCAAGGCTTGCCCATCTACACCACAAGATAAAACAGAATCGCTGCTGAAAATCATTCGATTCGTATTGCCACTTTTATCTGCAATCGGGTACTCATCGAAAGTGTAGTACATGGATAATCCATCTGTCGGAGCTTGAGCGGAGAGTTTTTGGGTGATACAAAGTGCAAACA
>JAYTNA010000617.1:0-8730 GCA_043748865.1 Saprospiraceae bacterium | reverse complement strand
GGTACATCTTCGTACTTGTACTTAAGAATGTATCCCTGATCGTATAAGATTTCAGTAATACGTTTTTTCATGTTAGAAGCCGGTATCTCTACGATACTGTGACCTGCCATCTGAGCATTTCGGATGCGTGTAAGGTAATCAGCTATTGGATCTGTAACTGCCATCTTTATAAAGAAGAGTAACGTTTTTAGATTTAATTTTTTAACTCGGACGACGAACAATATATTCGACCCGGTTGTTTTTGGCTTTTACCAAGATGCTTTTGTAACACCCGGTAATTTCCCTTGAACCGCCATAATGCGGAATAGATAACGATTGATACCAAATTTGCGCATGTACCCTTTCGGACGACCGGTGATTTGGCAACGGTTGTGCAAACGTACTTTTGAACTGTTGCGCGGTAATTTGTCCAATTCTTCGTAATTACCTTCTGCTTTTAACTTATTACGTAAGACGGCATATTTTGCTACCATGCGCTCACGTTTTTTTCCTCTTGCTATAATGGACTTTTTAGCCATTTGATTTAGATATTTTTTTAAGCCGAATTACTTTCAACTATTATTTATTTACAACAAAATGAACGCACTTCAATTAATTCTCAATAACTTCGGCAGTAGCAATTTCCGCAATTTTAGTTTGCTTTTTGAAAGGCAAACCTAATTGTTTCAACAACTCTAAAGCTTCTATATCCGATTTGGCATTTGTAACGAACGTGATATCCATTCCTTGAATTTTGCTGATTTTATCAATCTCAAGTTCAGGAAAGATAATTTGTTCGGTAATACCCAAAGAATAATTACCGCGTCCGTCAAAACTTTTATCATTGATACCTTTAAAATCACGTACACGCGGTAACGAAACGGTGATAAAACGGTCTAAAAATTCGTACATACGATCACCACGTAAAGTTACGCGAACACCAATGGGCATATCTTCGCGCAATTTGAAGTTTGAAATCGCTTTGCGCGATTTTGTCGGCACTGCTTTCTGACCTGCAATCGTCGTCATTTCAGTCATTGCTACATCAATTAATTTTTTATCTTGAGTAGCTGCACCAACGCCTTGATTGATACAGATTTTCGTAAGTCTCGGTACTTGCATCACAGATTTGTACTGAAAATGCGCTTTCAAATTACTCGTGACTTCTTTATTAAATTTTTCTTTTAAACGCGGAACGTAACTCATTACTTAATCGTTTGATTTGATTTCTTTGAATAACGCACTAATTTACCGTCTTCAACACGACGACCAACGCGTGTAGGTTTATTAGTGGTTGGATCTACCAACATTAAATTAGAAATATGTATAGGCGCTTCCATCTGAACGCGCTCACCTTTTTCTCCTTGTTGCGTAGGTTTTCTGTGTTTCGTCACCATATTAACACCCTCTACAAGAGCGCGATAATCTTCAACAAAAACTTTAGTAATTGTGCCTACCGATCCCTTACTTTCTCCGGCAATAACTTGAACTTTATCACCCGATTTAATATGCAGCTTGGGAGCAAATCTTTTCTTTCCCATTATTTTATTTATTTTAGACAATAGACGATGGACAATAGACAATGGATATAATAAAAATAATAATTAACCATTAACCACTAACCATTATTTTATAAAACTTCCGGTGCTAAAGAGATAATTTTCATGTAATCTTTATCGCGCAACTCTCTGCAAACGGGTCCGAAAATACGTGTACCACGCGGTTCATCGGCGTTATTCAATAAAACGCAAGCGTTGTCGTCGAAACGAATATAAGAACCGTCTTTACGGCGAATTTCTTTTTTTGTGCGCACGATAACTGCTTTTGATACCGCTCCTTTTTTTATATTGCCGCCTGCCGAAGCATCTTTAACGGACACTACAATTTTGTCTCCGACGGAAGCATAACGACGGCGCGAACCACCCAAAACGCGAATGCACAAAACTTCTTTGGCTCCGCTGTTATCTGCTACTCTTAATCTCGATTCTGACTGTATCATTATTAATTAATAATTAAGAATTAAGAATTAAGAATTAGAGGAATTAAAATTGAAAATTGAAAATTGAAAATTAGGTTTATAAATACTTGAAACTTAATTTTCGATTTTAAATTAGTAATTAGTAATTCGTAATTCGTAATTAAAAAACTATTTCGCTTTCTGAACAACTTCTATTAAACGCCATCTTTTGGTTTTACTAAGCGGACGTGTTTCCATAATGGTAACAGTATCACCAATACCGGCAGTATTTTCTTCGTCATGTGCGTGAAATTTTTTAGTTACTTTCACGTATTTTCCGTACATCGGATGCGGCACACGACGTTCAACTTTAACGGTAATTGTTTTTTCTCTTGTACTACTCGAGACAACACCCGTTCTTGTTTTTCTTAAATTTCTTTCCTTTTCCTCACTCATGATAATATGAATATTACGTTGTGAATTTGAGAACTATTTTATTTCTTTTTATTACGCGCACGACGAGCGCGAATACGTGAACGCATTTCTAAATCTTCCGGCGTGAATGTAGCCAATTCTCTTTTCGTAGATTCGGTCAATATACGCGCAATATCTCTGCGTTTCTTTTTAAACTCACTGTGGTCAGCTGTACCGCGAATACCTTTTTCGAAATGCAATTTATGCAAGTCATTTTCAAGTACCGTTAATTGACCGTCAAGTTCGTCTTCGCTTAAACCTGTTAAATTTAATTTATTCTTTGTCATCAGAGATGAATTTTTTATGGATATAAAATCCTGAATTAAACGCTCATTACATAATCCGGACGCGTAACTGTTTTTGTATGTACCGGCAATTTTTGCGCACCGAGACGCAACGCTTCAATAGCTACTTCATCAGTTACCCCGTCAATTTCAAATAGAATCCGACCCGGTTGGATGAGTACTACCCAATGATCAACAGCACCTTTACCTTTACCCATACGCACCTCTGCCGGTTTTGCGGTTACGGGTTTGTCCGGAAAAATTAAGCACCAAACTTTACCTTCACGTTTCATGTGACGCGTTATGGCAATACGTGCAGATTCAATTTGACGGCTCGTAATACGCGACAGATCTAATGACTTTAAAGCAAAAGTACCAAATGATACTGTACTGCCTTTCCATGCTATGCCGGTATTCCGACCTTTCTGCATTTTTCTATATCTCGTCCGCTTAGGTTGTAACATGATTTTATACTTGAATTATTTTTTATTCGTTATTCGTTATTCGTTATCCGTTATCAGTTATCAGTTATTCGTTATAAAATAAATAACGGATAACGGATAACGGATAACGGATAACGGATAACGGATAACCTAAAACGAATTTATCTTTTTGGTCCGCCGGGTCCGCGATTGCCGCCGCCTGCACCGCCACCGCGATTGCCGCCACCACCGCCGGGTCCGCGATTATTGCCGCCTGCACCACCGCCGGGTCCGCGATTATTACCGCCGCCGCCGCCACGATTGTCGTTACCACCACTGCCGCCGCCTCTGCGATCACCTCTACCCTCTCCGCGATTATCTCTACCACCGCCGCCGTCTCTGTCACCGCGATTATCTCTGCGATCGTTCGTACCGCGTTGTGTTAATTTAGTTTCTTCTGCCGTAAGTGGCGATAAGTCACGTTTACCGAAAACTTCACCTTTACATATCCAAACTTTGATACCCAATTTACCATATACTGTTTGCGCTTCAACATTTGCGTAATCAATATCGGCACGGAATGTATGCAACGGCGTTCTGCCTTCTTTAAATTCTTCCGAACGCGCCATATCTGCACCTGCCAAACGTCCGCCGATACGCACTTTAATACCTTCAGCACCCATACGCATCGTTGACTGAATTGCCATTTTGATTGCGCGACGATAATTAGCACGACCTTCAATTTGTTTTGCGATAGTATCACCAACAATAGCCGCGTCTAATTCCGGTTTTTTAATTTCATAGATATTGATTTGAACATCTTTTGAAGTTAATTTTCTTAATTCTTCACGAATTCTATCCACTTCTTGCCCTTGTTTACCAATGATAATACCCGGACGAGAGGTTTGAATAGTAACAGTTACGCGTTTAAGTTGGCGTTCGATGATTATACGCGCCACGCCACCTTTGTTGATACGTGCTTTGAGGTAGCTTCTGATGTTTTCATCTTCTACCACTTTTGCTGCCATATCTTTGCCACCGAACCAATTGGATTCCCAACCGCGAATGATGCCTAATCTATTACTTATCGGATTTGCTTTTTGACCCATGTTGTTACGACCGTTTAAATCTTGGCCTTACAATATAATTAGTGATGAAATTTAAGTTTTTTTGTCTTACGCTTTTGCTTTTGTAACTGCCGGAGCCGGTTCATTCGCCAATGCTTTCTTATTAGCAACAACTAATGTAACGTGATTCGTGCGTTTCAAAATACGGTGCGCACGACCTTGCGGTGCCGGTTGAAAACGTTTGAGCATCGTAGCAGCATCGCTAAATGCTGTCTTGATATACAAATCATGTTCAGCTGCATCTTGTTCAGTTTTATACTCCCAATTTGCAACTGCGGACAGTAACAATTTGTGAAGCCATATTGCTGCTTCTTTATTCGTATAACGCAAAATATTAATGGCGTCGTTTACATTTTTTCCTCTGATATTATCCACAACCAAACGCATTTTTCGCGCCGACATCGGACAACCTCTCAAACTTGCTGAAGCTTCCATAACTTTTACTTATTATTTAGGAACTTATAAGACAATTATTTTTTACGGTTTCCGGAGTGACCTCTGAAATTACGGGTCGGCGAAAACTCACCCAATTTGTGTCCAACCATATTTTCTGTTACGAATACCGGTACAAATGTTTTACCATTATGCACGGCTATCGTTAAACCAACCATATCCGGACTAATCATCGAAGCACGAGACCAAGTTTTTATGACAGATTTTTTAGCACTTGCTTTCATCGCCGTTACTTTTTCAAGCAACCTGTGAAATATATAAGGACCTTTTTTTATTGAACGAGGCATATCTTTTTATAAAAATTAAATTTCTAAATTTAATAGGGCGTTGCCCTATCCTATTGCCGTAATGCTTTCAGCCTATTTAATCAAAGTAATTAACAATTAACAATTAACCACTAATAATTATTTCGCTTTTCCTGTTTTGCGGCGAGAAACGATCAAATTGCTTGAGCGTGCGTTCGGGTTACGTGTTTTCAAACCTTTCGCGTATAAACCTGCTCTTGAACGCGGTTGACCGCCACTTGCACGACCTTCACCACCACCCATCGGGTGATCCACCGGATTCATTACTACGCCACGATTGTGCGGACGACGACCTCTCCAACGGTTTGCCCCGGCTTTACCCATCACTTGTAAGTTGTGGTCAGAGTTAGAAACCTCCCCAACAGTTACGCGACAAGTTAATAAGATGCGACGTACTTCACCCGAAGGCATTTTCAAAATCGCATATTTACCTTCTTTACCGGCAAGCGTTGCATAAGTTCCCGCAGAACGCGCTAATACACCGCCTCTGCCCGGCACCATTTCAATATTATGAACCTGAACACCTAACGGTAATTCGGAAAGCAACATCGTGTTACCGATATCGGCAGAAACGCCTTTACCGCTTTTGACTGTATCGCCCACTTTCAAACCTTTCGGTGCAATAATGTAACTTTTTTCTCCGTCCGTATATTCAATCAAACAAATGAAAGCTGAACGATTCGGATCGTATTCAATCGTTTTAACTGTTGCAGACAAATCGTCTTTAACGCGTTGAAAATCAATGATACGGTATTTTCTTTTATGTCCGCCGCCGCGATAACGTACTGTCATATGACCTACGGAGTTCCTTCCACCTGATGCAGACAAGCCCACAGTCAATGACTTTTGAGGTTTGTTTGTAGTAATCTCCGCGAACGCATTTGTTTGTCTTGTGCGTAACGTCGGCGTTGTCGGACTATATTTACGAATCGGCATATCTGTCGAAAATTATTAGCTTATTAAAAAAATCTTTGTAGTTATTCTCCTGCATTTTCATCATCAAACAAATCAATTTTTTCGCCTGCAATTAATTTTATGTAGGCTTTTTTAT
Source organism: Saprospiraceae bacterium (assembly GCA_043748865.1). Classification (GTDB taxonomy): domain Bacteria; phylum Bacteroidota; class Bacteroidia; order Chitinophagales; family Saprospiraceae; genus JAAFJT01. Next base: position 2,678 of record JAYTNA010000617.1, on the reverse strand, counting down.
AACCGGATCTTGAACCGCGCACAACACCTGTACGTGTAGAGCGTGATTTAGCTTTGCTCGGTACGATTGCCGTATTAACCGCTGCTACAGAAACGTTGAACATAGCTTCAACTGCTTTACCTATTTCAATTTTGTTCGCCGATTTTGCTACCACAAAAGTATAAACCGAATGATTTTTATCATTGCGAAGCTTTTCGGTTTTTTCCGTAAGAAGCGGGCGAAGAAGAATTTGATTTGACATTATCTTTAAATTGTGCTTACGCTTTATTTATTTTTAGAAATACTTTGCTCTAATTAATTCGATGCTAAAGTTTCTTTTATTTTTTCTATCGAGTTTTCAGAAATCACCAATTTTCCGGCGTTCATGATTTGATACGTGTTCAAATCTACTGCACGAGATAATTGAATGTTTGGAAGATTGCGGCTTGATTTCATCAATATTTGATCGTTTTCTGCCGTTACAACTACCGCTTTCTCACCGTTGATACCGAGAGCTTTCATGTAACCGGCGAAAATTTTTGTTTTAGGTACTTCCAATGTAAAATCTTCTATCACCATAATAGAACCAGCTTTCGCTTTTGCCGATAATGCCGATTTACGTGCCAATATTTTTACTTTCTTGTTAAGTTTGATATTGTATAAATGCGGTTTCGGACCAAAAACACGCGCACCACCATATAATAAGGGTGAATTAATATCACCGCGACGCGCACCACCCGTACCTTTTTGTTTGAACAATTTACGTGTAGAACCACTCAACTCGCTACGTTCTTTCGATTTGTGCGTACCTTGACGTTGGTGTGCTAAATATTGTTTTACTGCTAAGTAAACGGTATGCTCATTCGGTTCGATACCGAAAATATCTTCCGGCAAATCTACTGTTCTGCCGGTTTTTGCACCGTTAATGCTATGAATATCTAAAATCATTGTCAATCGAATTTATTTTTTTTCTACAATAACATAACCGTTGGTGTGACCCGGAACAGCTCCTCTCAATAAAACAATATTGTGTTCTTCCAAAATTTTTACTACTTTCAGTCCCTTTGTAGTAATTGTATCGCCACCCATACGACCCGCCATGCGCATACCTTTAAATACTTTTGATGGGAAAGAAGACGCTCCAATAGAACCCGGCGCACGAGCGCGATTGTGTTGTCCGCGTGTTGACTCACCAACACCGGCAAATCCGTGACGTTTTACAACGCCTTGAAAACCTTTACCTTTTGATGTGCCTGTAACTTGAACCAAATCACCTTCTTTAAAAATATCGGCGGCATGAATTAAATCACCGACTTGTTTTGCAAGTGTTGAATCTCTAAATTCTGCTACTTCTTTGTGCGCACCTGCAACACCTGCTTTTTTAAAGTGACCCAACATCGCTTTTGATGTATTTTTTTCTTTTGCCGTACCGAAAGCTAATTGAATAGCATCGTATTTATCGGCACCGTCTTTAGTTTTTACTTGTGTCACTGTATTCGGACCCAATTCTACCGCTGTAACTCCGATAGAGTTTCCCTTCTCGTCAAAGATGGATGTCATCCCGACTTTTTTACCGATTAAACCGTTCACTATTAAATTTTTTAAGAAGAAAATAAATAAGACGTGGAAACTGTACACTTTGAGAGTGCTAATCGCGTATCAAAAAACTTCGCAGAGAAGAGGCTTGATACTTTTGTTTTAGAGAAAAACTTTGCGACAAACACCGATCGGTTTCGAATTTTATTTCGACCTGTTCAGTTAAAAAGCCTTTTTTTTATTATTAACGCTGTAAAGCGAAAAACTTACATTTTGACTAACCGACTAAAAGACCAGCCGACTAACTGACTAAAATCTTACATCAATTTCACTTGAATATCTACACCGCTTGGTAAATCTAATTTCGATAAAGCGTCAACGGTTTTAGGATTCGGCGAATAAATTTCAATTAAACGTTTGTGCGTTAATAATTGAAATTGTTCACGCGCTTTTTTATTAACGTGTGGAGAACGCAACACCGTGTAAATTTGTTTTTCTGTCGGCAAAGGAATAGGTCCTACAACCGCAGCATTAGTTGACTTAACCGTTTTAATAATTTTTTCGGTAGATTTATCTACCAAATTATGGTCATACGATTGCAGCTTAATACGAATTTTCTGATTCATGTGTCAAACGATTTATAAACAAGCCATATCTCTTTTAATTGGCGGTGCAAAAGTAATCTTATTTTCCGGTTGTGCAAATACTTTTCAAAAAAAATTTAAAAATAATTTAACACGAGGTTTTTTATAAAGTTTAGTAACTATTCCGATAGTTATTTAGAGAACGGTGCGCTGCACCTCCAAATTTCTTTTTGTATATTACTACCGAGAGAACGGTGCTAACGCACCTTTTAAAAATTAGAGCAGCAAATTTAATATTAAAGCAGCAGAGCTGCGAACTCTTGGTAACAACACAATACAAATAAATTTTGAGGTGCAGCGCACCGTTTTCTAAACAAGAACTACTGAGTAATTTCAAAAAAAATTCGCGCGAATTTTTTTGAAATTTTTTCGTGCAAAATTTTTTTGAAATTTTTTTCAAGAATTTTTTTTGAAAATTTTTTTGAAAAAATCTCTTTAATCTTTAAATCTTTCAATCTTGGTTTTTTGAAATGTTTTTCGCGCAAACCAGTAAACCAATTAACCGGTCGCAAATTGCAA
>JAYTNA010000616.1:0-3091 GCA_043748865.1 Saprospiraceae bacterium | reverse complement strand
CAATTAAAAATTAAAACCATGATTTTTAAGATTTAAGGATAGACAAGATTTATATTTCTCATCTTTAAAAATTAAAACCATGATTTATAGGAGTTGAAGATGGGTAAGATAAAAAAATCTTGTCTATCCTTAAATCCTATAAATCATGGTTAAAAAAAATAGGCTGAAAGCCTAATGGCAATAGGATAGGCAACGCCCTATTTAAACCAATCAACAAAAAAATGAACAAAAACATTTTACTCCTTTTAGCGATTTTAATATCCGCTACAATTGTTAAGGCACAAAAAACAATTGAGCAGCGCGTTGACTCTGTCATGCGGTTGATGAACTTTGATGAAAAAGTCGGACAACTCACGCTGTTTACTTCCGATTGGGATGTAACCGGTCCAACAATTCGAAAAGGTTATGCAGACGATATTCGTTCCGGTAAGTGCGGCAACATTTTCAACGCTCACACCGCAGAATATACGAGAAAATTGCAAGAAATTGCCGTAAAAGAAACGCGGATGAAAATTCCGCTGCTTTTCGGATACGATGTCATTCACGGATATAAAACTATTTTTCCAACGCCACTCGGCGAATCATGTAGTTGGGATTTAGCTGCTATTGAAAAATCGGCACAAATTTCCGGTGAAGAAGCCGCCGCCGCAGGTCTTCATTGGACGTATGCACCGATGGTGGATATTGCACGCGATCCGCGTTGGGGGCGTTGTATGGAAGGTGCGGGTGAAGATCCGTTTCTCGGTTCTAAAATTGCGACAGCACGAACGCGCGGTATTCAAGGAAAAATCGGCGCGACGAACAGTGTTGCCGCTTGCGTAAAACATTTCGCCGCTTACGGTGCAGCCGTTGCCGGACGCGATTATAATGTAGTGGATATGAGTGAAATGCAACTCCGCGAAACCTATTTGCCGCCTTACAAAGCAGCAATTGATGCCGGAGCTTTAAGCGTGATGACTTCATTTAATGAAATAAATGGTGTGCCTTCTACCGCGAACAAAAAATTATTAACCGATATTTTACGCAAAGAATGGGGATTTAAAGGTTTTGTTGTCACTGATTACACTTCTATTAACGAAATGGTGAATCACGGTAATGTTGTTGACGACAAAGATGCCGGTGAAAAATCTATCAACGCCGGTGTGGATATGGATATGCAAGGAGCGGTTTATTATAATTATTTAAAAAAATCTTTCGCAGAAGGCAAAGTTACCCAAGCGACGATTGACGAAGCGGTTAGAAGAATCTTGCGCGTGAAATTTCAATTGGGTTTGTTCGACAATCCTTACAGATACAGCGATATGCAGCGCGAAAAAAATGTGATTTTATCAGCTGCTAATCAATCGGCTGCAAGAGATATTACTAAACGAAGTTTTGTTTTATTGAAAAACGACGGCAATATCTTACCCTTAAACAAAAATATAAAAACATTGGCAGTTGTCGGACCTTTAGCAGAATCTAACCAAGATGTAATAGGTGCTTGGAGTGGTGCGGGCGATACAAAAAATAGTATCAGTGTATTGCAAGGTTTGAAAAATAATTTGCCCAATACCAATATTATTTATGCTAAAGGTTGCGATTTAGAAAACGATGGACCACTCATGAAAGGCAGCAACATGAGTACGGCAGGTTTTGCCGAAGCGATAAAAAATGCGAATCAAGCAGATGCCATTATAGTTGTTGTCGGTGAACGTGCTTGGATGACCGGTGAAGCGGCGAGTCGCTCCGATTTATCATTGCCGGGTGCTCAAAAAGAATTGGTGCTTGAACTTTTAAAAACCGGAAAACCGGTTGTAGTTGTTTTAATGAACGGTCGCCCGTTAACGATTCCTGAAATTGCCGATAAAGCTCCCGCGATTTTAGAAACTTGGTTCGGCGGCACGCAAACAGGAAATGCCGTTTACGATGTTTTATTCGGCGATTATAATCCGAGCGGTAAATTGACAATGACATTTCCGCGTTCTGTCGGACAAATTCCAATTTATTACGCACAAAAAAGTACAGGTCGCCCTTACACTGTTGACAGTAAATACACTTCAAAATATCTCGACACACCCAATTCACCGCAATATCCGTTCGGTTTCGGGTTGAGTTATACGACGTTTGAATATTCAAATTTGGGTGTATCAAAAAATAGTTTTGGATTCAAAGACAAATTAGATATTAGTATAACTGTAAAAAATACGGGCACACGTGACGGCGAAGAAGTGGCGCAACTTTATGTACGCGATATAGTCGGCAGCATCACGCGTCCGATGAAAGAACTAAAAGGTTTTCAAAAACTGATGTTGAAAGCCGGCGAATCGAAAGTCGTTACTTTTTCTTTAACAGCCGATGATTTAGCTTTTTATCATCCGGACTTAACGCGCTCTGCCGAAGCCGGTGATTTTGATATTATGGTCGGCGGAAGTTCTTCGGATGTAAAAACCGTGCGCGTAATACTTAAATAGCTGTAATCTATAAGATGTGAGCTTTGAGCATTCCACAATAAAGTTCAGCTAATAGCATAAAATCAAAGCTATATTCACCTGACATTTAAAATTGTATAAAATGAAAAAAAAAACTCTCACAAACCTCATAGCTCACTGCTCATTGCTCATTGCTTTTGTTTTTTTTGCGCAAACCGGATTCGCACAAAAAACAATCGCCGGTATGGTGTATGATGCCAAAACTAATGAGCCAATTCCCGGTGCAAGTATTGTCGTAAAAAACACAACACAAGGAACGGTTTCCGATATTGACGGTAAGTATCAACTCAATGTTTCACCGAAAGCGACGCTTGTTGTTTCGTTTGTCGGTTATACGACACAAGAAGTTTTTCTTGGAGATCAACCCGCTTCCGGTAATTTATTTGATGTGGCGATGCAGCAAGATGATCAGTTATTAAAAGAAACTGTCGTTGTCGGTTATGGTACTCAACGCAAAAGTGATTTGACGGGAGCAATTTCTTCCGTTAAGGCGAAAGATTTGCAAGGTATTAGTTCGGGTTCTGTGGATCAACTTTTGGAAGGAAAAATTTCGGGCGTACAAGTTACGCCGACTTCAGGAAGGCCCGGTGCTTCTGCCATTATTCGTGTGCGCGGTGTCGGTA
>JAYTNA010000615.1:0-1003 GCA_043748865.1 Saprospiraceae bacterium | reverse complement strand
ATGCACATTTTAATAACCATTTAGATGCCGAAACTATTGAAAAATTAATTGCCCAAACTTCCAATGTGAGTAAAAGAATTAGTTCTTAGTTGTTAATTGTCAGTTGTTATTTCTTTTTTTTATCTTTGCAATTAAATTTAGAAATTGAACCGTTGTTATTTTGAACTAACAATATTAACAGCTAACAACTAACAACTCATCAAGTGCAATTCAAAAAAATTTACTTTATAGGTATCGGTGGCATCGGCATGAGTGCGATAGCGCGTTTTTTTTTGCACAACGGCACCGAAGTACACGGTTACGATAAAACCGAAACAGAACTCACCAAAAAACTAGTCGCTGAAGGTATGCATATTCACTATACTGATGATGTGCGATACATACCGGAAGATATCGAATTTGTTGTTTACACACCCGCCATTCCGAGTCATCATTCTGAATTAAATTATTTCCAATCCAAAGGTTTCACAATCATGAAACGCTCGGAAGTTTTAGGTGTAATTTCACGCGAAAAATTTTGTCTTGCCGTTGCCGGTACGCACGGCAAAACTACCACGACTTGTTTGCTGACGCATTTACTCATCGAAGGTGGTCTCGATCCTTCCGCGTTTTTAGGTGGTGTATCTTTGTCATTGGGCAGTAATTTTGTGCAGGGCAACAGTGATTATGTGGTCGTTGAAGCGGATGAATATGATAGAAGTTTTTTAAGATTGAGTCCGAACATTGCTGTCATCAACAGTCTGGATCCGGATCATCTGGATATTTACGGCGACGAAAAAAACTTCATTCAGGGTTTCGTTGATTTTACGCAAAAAGTAAAACCGGGCGGATTAATTTTAAAAAAAATAGGATTGAAAATAAATACCGGTAGAGACGCAATTCATCGCGTTTCTACATTTGGTATTGGTCGGGGTGATTTTCGCGCGATAAAAATTCGAGTAAAAAAAGGTTTTTTTATTTTTGATTTTAATTGTAGAGATGCGATGCATCGCATCTCTACAAT
>JAYTNA010000614.1:0-8072 GCA_043748865.1 Saprospiraceae bacterium | reverse complement strand
CTTGAAGGACGTGTGCGTTTGAAAATTCCGCAAGGTACGCAAGCCGGAAAAGTTTTACGCTTGGAAGGAAAAGGTTTACCATCTGTTCAAAGTTATGGTAAAGGAGATCAATTGGTGCATTTAAATATCTGGACACCGAAAAAAGTGAACGATGAAGAACGCGCTATTTTAGAAAAATTGCGTACATTACCCAATCTACAACCCAAACCGGAAAAAGAAGACAAAGGCTTCGTTGAACGATTGAAAGATATTTTTAGATAGTTAATTGGTTAATTAGTTGGTTGGTTTATTAGTTTTAAATTTTACACTTCTGACCAACTAATCAACTATTTAACTAACCAACTAACTAACTAAAATGAACATTGGCGTTAACACCCGTTTGTTGCTTGCAGGAAAATTAGAAGGCATTGGTTATTTTTCTTACGAAGTACTCAAACGCATAACGACGGCACATTCGGAACACACTTTTTATTTTTTTTTCGACCGCCCTTTCGACTCTTCTTTTATTTTTTCCGACAACGTTATTCCCATAGTACTGCAACCGCCGGCGCGACATCCTATACTTTGGTATCTTTGGTTTGAAGTTGCTGTTTATCATGCTTTAAAAAAATTTAAAGTTGATGTTTTTTTTTCGCCGGAAGGTTATTTATCACTGCGCTCCAAAGTGCCGACGGTGATGGTGTTGCATGATTTGGTGTATTTGCATCAACCGGAAAATATGCAAGCGGCACACCTTAATTATTTCAGAAAAAATGTACCGCGTTTTTTAAAACGCGCCGATAAAATCATCACCGTATCTCAATTCGTAAAAGAAGATATTCTGACTAATTTTCCGACGATTCCTTCCGAAAAAATTTCTGTTGTTTATAATGCCGTGCGTGAAGGTTTTTTACCGGTAAGCAATGACATCAAACAAACCATAAGAAAAAAATTTAGTGATGATATGCCGTATTTTATTTACGTCGGAGCCATTCACCCCAGAAAAAATGTTCATCGCCTCATTCAAGCCTTCGATGCTTTCAAAAAGCAAACCCTTTCAGAAAAAAAATTATTAATCGTCGGTCGTCCGGCATGGAAAACGGATGAAGTAACGGCAGCGTACAACAATGCGCAATTTAAAGGCGATATTATTTTTACGGGTTACGTGGATGAAAAAGATTTACGTGATTTAACAGCGAGTGCTTTTTGTATGGTTTACGTTTCTTTATTTGAAGGTTTCGGTATGCCGATAATTGAAGCAATGTCATGCGGCGTACCGGTTATAACTTCAAACATCAGCGCGATGCCGGAAGTAGCAGGCGATGCAGCGATTTGCGTAAACCCGTATTCAATTGAAGAAATTTCGGAAGCGATGTTATTGATAGAAAAGAATAACACCAAAAGAGAAGCATTAATTAATCGCGGTCATCAACGCGCATTGGATTTTAGTTGGGATAAAACAGCGGAAACTATCGGATTTTCGATTTTGGATTTATAATTTTTCCCAATACCCAATACCCAATATCCAATACCCAATCATTTCCGCTTCGCCTGAAAAAACGCAGTAATTTGTGCACTGCACACTTCTTGCATAATTCCCATTTCTACTTTTGTTTTTGGGTGTAAAATATCTTTCCCGTAACGCATGAAACCGCGTGTTTCATCGCTCGCCGCAAAAACCAGACGGTGTAATTGCGCCCAAGCTAAGGCACCGGCGCACATCACACAAGGTTCGAGGGTGACATAAAGACTACATTCATCTAAATATTTACTGCCCAAATGATTCGTCGCTGCCGTGAGTGCAATAATTTCTGCGTGTGCCGTCACATCGTGTAGTTGTTCTGTCTGATTATAAGCACGTGCAATGATGCGATTGTTCCAAACAACAACAGCACCGACGGGTACTTCACCCGCAATTTTTGCTTTTTCGGCTTCAAGCATCGCTTGACGCATATAATACTCGTCGGAATGGATAGTCATATTAATGGACAATGGAAATGGACAATGGACAATGGATGATATTATAACTGTCCTAAAGATTCAGATTATTCTATTGTCTATTGTCCATCATCAACTAAATTAAATTAAAGCCTGTTTGACATGCGCTGTACCATGACATTTTTCCAAGCTGTAAAATCGCCGGCAATAATGCGTTCTCGCGCTTCCGAAACCAACCATAAATAAAACGCTAAATTATGAATCGTGGCAATTTGCGGCGCCAATAATTCGCCGACGTGAAACAAATGACGCAAATAGGCTTTCGTATAGGTGCGACTTGTTTCAGCAGTGCTGAGTATATCAATCGGCGAATGATCATCCGCCCATTTTAAATTTTTCATGTTCATTACGCCTTCCGATGTGTACAACAACCCGTGTCGCGCATTGCGCGACGGCAAAACACAATCAAACATATCAATGCCCAGCGCAATACACTCCAAAATATTTATGGGCGTACCGACTCCCATCAAATAACGCGGTTTGTCCTTCGGCAGTATCGCACAAACTAATTCTGTAGTTTTGTACATTTTATCCGCCGGTTCACCGACAGATAAACCGCCGATAGCATTTCCTTCCGCATTTTGTTCTGAAATAAAATCGGCAGATTGGCGACGCAAATCCGGAAAAACACTGCCTTGAACAATCGGAAAAAGTATTTGATGTTTGCCGTATAATGGCGGTTGTTTATTTTTAAAACTGATGCAACGTTTCAACCAATAGTGTGTGAGGTGCATCGAATCTTCGGCGTATTTAAACTCGCAAGGATAAGGCGGACATTCATCGAAAGCCATAATAATATCGCCGCCTATGTATCGCTGAATATCAATTGATTTTTCGGGCGAAAAAAAATGTTTCGAGCCGTCAATATGCGAAGCAAAAGTCACGCCCTCTTCTGTTATTTTTCTGCGATGTGCCAAAGAATAAACTTGATAACCACCCGAATCCGTCAGTATCGGTCGTTGCCAACCGTTGAAACCGTGCAAGCCGCCGGCATTTTTAAGAATATCAATGCCCGGTCGCAAATATAAATGGTAAGTATTGCCCAAAATAATTTGTGCTTTTACATCATTTTCTAATTCTTTGGTATGCACACCTTTCACGGTACCGAGCGTACCGACCGGCATAAAAATCGGCGTTTGTATGTCGCCGTGTTCGGTATGTATCACGCCGGCACGCGCTTGCGATAGTTTATCGGTGTTTTCTAAATTAAAAATCAAAGGATGAGGAATATCGGGCATTGTGCTAAATAAAATTTATAAAGCGCAAAATTAAGCATAAGGTATGACATTGTGGTTGCCGGTAGGGTTGCCACCCTATTTGTTTATGTGAATGTTACCATAATGCCGCGCCTTACTGCAATCTTGATCCACATCATTTTTTTCTACCATAATGTCCTGCCTAACGGCATTTTTTATTTCATTTTTATTGACAGCTAAAGTAATAAAAATTTGAATATCATATATTGGTGGACGGTGTTTTTATTTGTTTTCTAAAGTCACACAACATTTTTCACAAAAAAAAATCAAAATCTTTTTTATTTGTTACAAAATATTTAAGTTTGTACTTCCAAAATTTATTTTACTTTTTTTTAAACACTTAATTAAACACTATATTTTTTCAGATTTACAATTTTTAAAACTATGAGGCCAGTCTTATTGCTTATTTTAGCACTCGTTGCATTTACTTTAACGTTTGTGATTAAATCCGACTTATTCACTAAACAGGACATTTATCTTTTAAGTTTGATTGCAACGGCAGGTTGCGGCTATCTAATTGCAGATAATTTTTTCAGAAATTCCAAAAAAAAATGGCACATACAACACGAAATCCACACACACGAAATCACGCAACTTCACAATGAAGCCGATATTCTTAAAACACAAATTAAGAGTATGCCGCCACATTCGGAATTTGAATCTTTACAAAACAACTTAGCTGCCGCTATTGCAGACAAAAATAAGTTTAAGCAAGAACTCAGCGGTCAAACGTTGGTGATTACACAAAAAAATAATGAGAACGCCGGACTGCGAGATACGATTAGTCAACTACGTATCGGATATGAAACGATTCAAAATAATTTAATCGCAGATTTAGCTGCGAAAGATGCCGTAATTGCGAAACACGAAGATACTTTAACCCAACTGCAACCTATCATTGCCGGTTTGCACGACGAACACGATAAATTGCAAGATACACTGTCTGCGAAAGATGCGGTAATTGCAAAACACGAAGACACTTTAACGCAATTACAACCAATCATCGCCGGTTTGCAAAACGAACACGATAAATTGCAAGATACACTGTCTGCGAAAGATGCCTTGATAGCGAAACATGAAGATACTTTAACGCAATTGCAACCCGTCATCGCCGGTTTGCAAAACGAACACGATAAATTGCAAGATACGCTGTCTGCGAAAGATGCGTTGATAGCAAAACATGAAGATACTTTAACGCAATTGCAACCTGTCATTGCCGCTTTGCACGAAGAGCATGATAAAATGCAAGATACTCTGTCCGCGAAAAATGCCGTAATTGCGAAACACGAAGATACTTTAACGCAATTGCAACCTGTCATTGCCGCTTTGCACGAAGAGCATGATAAAATGCAAAACACTCTATCCTCGCAAGATGTTATACAACAACAATTGCATACGGATTTAGACGAAACAAAAGCGACGCTTGACGAATACCGAACAGCAATTAAAGAGTTACACGGTATGATTTCAGAAAAAGAAAAAAGCCAAGAACAATTCGGAAAAGATATAACTTCACGCGATACAGAAATCTCCGGATTAAAAACAAATTTAGTAACCGTTCAAACTGAATTTGATGCTGCTAAAGAAACATCGGCATTTAAAGACGCGACCATCATTCAACAAAAAAATACACTTATAGCTTTGAATGATGTGGTAGAAAAAATGAAACAGTCGCATGAAGACGGAGAAATACAACGTCATACTGAATTGTCACACACGCGCCAAATTTTAGAAGATACGCGCAGCAAAATGTTGGATTTAGTTGGTGAAAATGAAAAATTACGCGTTGTAACACCTGCCGACATTACAAAAAATAATCCGGAACCCGAAGAACCAAGTTTTGAAAGTACGCGCTTTTTAAGCATTGATAAATCTATTGGAGCTGTGAAATCGCACCGAACACGGTCTGTTGAAGACGAAGCGGAAGCCACGCAAAGTCCAACGCAAATACCGATTGCGCCTGTCGCACCGGCACCGCAAGTATCTACTGCCGTTCCTGCGCCGCCACCGGTAGTAACGATGGGGAAACCTGCTGAAGTTGCACCTGTTGTTGTTGCCGTTGTGCCTATAACACTTGCAATAGTTTCGACACCGGCTCCGGTGGTTAACGAAGCTGTCACGATATTATCGAGCGATGATTTGAAAATTATTGAAGGTATTGGACCAAAAATTGAATTGGTTTTAAATGCCGCCGGTATTTCTACATGGCATCAATTGGCACATACGGACGCGGAAAAATTGCGCGAAGTATTATCTGATGCCGGTAAAAGATTCAATGCCAACGATCCTTCAACGTGGCCTGAACAAGCGCGTTTGTTGGCAAATGGCGAAATGGAAAAATTTAAAGCTTATACTGATTTTCTCATTAGCGGACGTGTTCCCAGAGCTTAAACAATTTTGGATTTTAGATTTTTAAAACGTTTAATCTTGTTTTTTTGAAATTTTATCCCGATTAATTTATAACAACTGACAACTGACAACTATTAAATGTTATCTTTTGAAACTTTAATTATTCGTTTATCACTTGCGTTACTTGTTGGCGGCATAATCGGTGCTGAACGCGAATACAATCATAAATCTGCCGGATTTCGTACAATGATACTGATTGCTATGGGTGCATGTCTGTTTACTATTTTTTCGCAATACATCGGAGCTCCGAACAACATGGATCGCATTGCATCGAATATAGTAACCGGCATCGGCTTTTTGGGTGCAGGTGTAGTATTTAAAGCTGATGACCGCGTCAGAGGTTTAACCACTGCTACTACAATTTGGCTCACTGCCGCACTCGGTATGGGTGTCGGGATAGGTTATTATGAAGCATCTTTTCTTGGTTGTGTTTTATCATTAATAGTACTTGCCGTTTTTACTTATTTGGACGGATGGATTGATCGGAACAATCAAATCAGAAATTATAAAATTGTTTGTATTTTCAACATTGGGCAATTAAAAATTTACGAAAAACTTTTTCTACATCACCGATTAAAATTCAATCGCGGCAAACAATCGCGTACAGGCAACGAATTGATGGGAATATGGACGTTAAAAGGCTCCGAAAAAAATCATGATAAACTCATTGCAGAAATTTTGAATGATGTCAATGTAAAGTCATTTGAGTTTTGATTAGTACCGGCTGCTACCAATCAACTTTAAAATTGGCGGATATTTTTGAATAATAGTTTAATAGACTTCAAATTATCATTAAATAGTTTTTCCTTCCCACTCGTATAAACTCAAAATCCAAAACTATACATGTTCATACCTAAAATAAATGCTTGGAACGACGATGCCGATATCAAGAATTTTATAAAAGAAAATGGTTTCGGTATTTTAATTCTTACGGATACACACGGCGTACCGCAAGCTACGCATATTCCTTTTTTGTTAGAGCAAAATGAAACCGGTATAAGTGTTTTGCGCGGACACGTGAGTAAAGCAAATCCGGCGGCAAAACTTATCAGCGAAGTGCAACAGGCTTTAGTTATTTTTCACGGTGCGCACAGTTATGTGTCGTCGTCTTGGTATGAAAAAGAAAATGTATCTACTTGGAACTACACTGCGGTGCATATCTACGGAAAGATTCGTTCTCTCACGCACGAAGAATTATTAGACAATGTTACGCACCTAACCGAAAAATATGAAAGCGCAATGCAGCAACCACGACAAGTCGCTTCGATGTCTCACGAAATGGTGCATAAAGAAATACGCGGTATAGTAGGATTTGAAATGAGTTTAGATGATGTGCAAGCTAAACGCAAACTTTCGCAAAATCGCAACGACCACGATTACGTTAACGTTGTATATGAGTTGGAACAAACACCGGATGGACAATCAAACGCGGTGGCGACAGAAATGAAAAACTTACGCGATCTTGATTATGACAACAAATGATATAACTTATTGCCTCAGTCTTTCACACGCTATATCAATTAAACCGTCATTATCTTTCACAACTTGGTGTCCCATATCCATTAAAGCATTGAGATTACTCGGAGATGTATCATCCATACCTTCATGTCCTTTAGTAAGCGAAGTATTCAAGCGCACGTATCTTTTTGTACCGTCCGGATAATCGGGTAAAACATATTGCATTTGGTAGTGCGTACTCTCCGAAACGCTGTGCATAACCAGATCTATAATCCTGCCTTTCCAAATCCAAGGTAACATTCCCCATTTTTCTGCACTCGTGTAAGGTATCGGTTTGTCCGATTGACCGGTGCCGAGCGACAACATAAAGAACGGAGCCGCATCAGCAGTGGCTGTAACAACGGGTTCTAATCCTCTGTCATTGATGCCGGTAATACTTCGGTTCGCATTTTTTTGTTTATTTTTTATTTCTGTCCATAATTCATTCGCTTCCGAAAAAGCTAAAGTCGAGGGGTTGTTCGCATATAAGCCGCCATCAACGAGACTCAAAGTTTTTTTACCCCATTTGACTTCATGTGCCGGAAAAAAAGTAGGTGCAGCTGAAGTTGAGCGCGCCACCTCGCGCATCAAAAAATTTTCAGTATCTTGATATTTTACATCTTTTGCCAATCGAGATAAAAAATAAAATGGTTTATTGGTTTGTGTATCCACAGAAGTAATTAAAATTTCTGTAAGTGCGTCTTTTAGTTGTGTATCGCCGTAACGTTCTTTTAACAATCTTTCTAAACCGTCGGCACTGTAACCCGGATAAAAAAGTTGGCTCACCGTTTTGAAACGGCGTTTTTTAAATATCTCACTGCCAAATTTGGTATATAGTTCCAATAAACCGGTAGCATCAAGTTTCGGTTTACCATCAGCATCCGGAATAGTTAAACCGACGCTGATAATTCCGCCTGTTGATGTACCTGCAAT
>JAYTNA010000613.1:0-3156 GCA_043748865.1 Saprospiraceae bacterium | reverse complement strand
GTATCTATATACACGTGTCACTACCGGTCAACCGGCGATAAAAATTCCGTTTTTGTTTGTTTTCAATACGGTTGTACTCTATGCTTCAAGCGTAATGCTGCGACGCGCACAAGAAAAATATAAAATAGATGACACGCAAGGCTATCAGACGGCATTATTATTGACGGTATTGCTCACGTTCACATTCATGGGTTTGCAATATTACGGTTGGCAAATTTTGGTGGCAGAAAATCCGAATTTATTTAAAGGCGGCAATATGTCGGGCTATGTGTATGTTATTTCGATTATTCACGTTTTTCACATAGTTGCCGGCTTACCATTTTTTTTAGTATTTTTGTGGAATGCTTATACTAAAATGCGTGAACCTGTAACAGTACTCGTGTATTTTACGGATCCGGTAAGACAATTGCAATTGCGTCTACTCGCACTCTATTGGCATTTTCTCGATTATCTTTGGATCTATTTGATGGTTTTCTTTTGGGGGAATTATTTTTTTTAATTGAAAATTGAAAATTGAAAGTTATTTTCACTTTCAACTTTCAATTTTCAATTTTCAATGAACGACTTAACGAAAAAACACGACAAGCGTATTATTTGGATTCATTGGTTGAGTGCCGCACTCATTTTGACCATGATTCCGACCGGAAAAATTTTGCGCGATACAAGTGTCAGTTCTACTAAACTTTTATTGTATCAATGGCATATAACTTTCGGTATTTTGGTTTTTATAATGACCATTTATCGCTCTTATCTTTTTTTTACGGCAAAACGACCGCAGCGATTGGAAACGGGTTGGTACGTTGATAATACTCATTGTTTGGGTGCAACGTCTTTTTTATATCGCATTGTGGTTTTTAGAAATTTCCGGATTATTAACTGTTTTTATCGCTGATATTATTTTACCTGTGCTTCAAAATAATTGGCAAAAACTGCCGCTCACTGTTGACGTTGAAGTATTTGAAGCCCATGAATTTGCCGGTAATTTAATGATTTTTTTATTGATAGCACACGTTGGCGGTGTAGTTTTGCATTATTATAGATTTAAAGAAAATGTCTTGAAGAGAATGGTTTAGTCGGTTAGTCAGTTAGTCTTAGTTGTTGAAATTAGACTAACCGACTAACCGACTAACCGACTAACCGACTAACCGACTAAACACATTGAAAATAATTTTTTCAGCCGGCGGCACCGGCGGACATATTTTTCCGGCAATCGCTGTTGCCGATGAACTGAAACGGCAAATCCCGAACGCAGAAATTTTATTCGTCGGAGCCAACGGTAAAATGGAAATGGAGCGCGTACCGACTGCGGGTTATCGCATTGAAGGATTAAACATCGTCGGCTTTCAAAGAAAAATTTCTTTGAAAAACATTTGGCACAATATCAAATTACCTTTCAAAATTTTGGATTCGATGCACACTGTGCGGCGCATTTTGAAAGATTTTCAACCGGATGTAGCAATAGGTTTCGGCGGCTTCGCTTCCGGTCCAACTTTACGCGCTGCGGCACAAATGTCTATTCCGACAATACTTCAAGAACAAAATTCTTATGCCGGTGTGACGAATAAAATTTTAGCCAAAAAAGCTCAAGTAATTTGCGTCGCTTACGAAGGTTTAGAAAAATATTTTCCCGCAGAAAAAATTATTTTAACCGGTAATCCTGTGCGCTCGGATATTATAAATGTCAGGACAAAACGTCTTGAAGGTTTATCGCATTTCAAATTAGACGGCACAAAAAAAACAATTTTTGTTTCGGGTGGCTCACTCGGCGCGCGTACTTTGAACAAATGTATCGAACACAACGCGATTTTTTTTAAACAACACACAGATATTCAAGTGATTTGGCAATGCGGCAATGTGTATTACGAATCGCTAAAAAATTGTGAAGCGGCGCAACTGCCTCATATAAACCTCATGCCGTTTGTTCAACGTATGGATTTAGCTTATGCCGTTGCCGATATTGTCATCGCTCGCGCCGGTGCATTAACTGTTTCCGAATTGTGTTTGGTGGGTGTACCGACCATTTTAGTACCGTCGCCAAATGTTGTAGAAGATCATCAAACAAAAAATGCGTTGGCTTTATCGAAAAAAAATGCAGCGATTCTGATGCGTGATGATGAAGCTGTAGAAAAAACGTTACCAATGGTTTTAAATATTTTTTCTGATGCCAACTTATCGCAATCACTTAGAGAAAATATTTTGAAATTGGGTAAACCGAATGCAGCGAAGGATATTGTGAATACGATTCTTCGATTCTAGATATTGGATTTACAGTTTCGTTGTTTTTATCTACCTGTTCATTCCATTTCGTTGGTATTCAACCAAACTACTTTTAGTTCCGATTTATGATTTTGTCCTATTATATCTCGATACAACTCAGGTCGCCTTGCTTTTATATATCGGTGTCCGCCTGCTTGGTCAAGTTTGTGGGGCGTAAGCGTTGCTGTCACAAAACTATCATCAAATGAACGGCATTCGGCAATAACATCTCCAAATGGGTCAACAATCATCGAACAACCGTTTTTCAATTGGTCGTCATCCATGCCAATTGGATTCGAGAAAATTGCATAAATAGCATTGTCGTAAGCCCTTGCCGGAAGCCATTTCATCAACCAATCTCGTCCTTTCATTCCGTCAAATTCTAAACGTAAAGAAGTAGGGTCGGTCTCACGGCTTTCCCAAAGTTTAGGGTCAACAAAACCGGCACCCGGCCTCGTAGATGGCGTACACATAGTGACGTGGGGCATAAAAATAATATCCGCTCCCAGAAGTTTTGTAGCTCTGACATTTTCAATAACGTTATTGTCATAGCAAATTAAAATCCCACACTTCCAACCACAGATTTCAAAAATGCAATAACTGTCCCCTGCCGTCAAATATGGATTTATGAATGGATGCAACTTTCTGTATTTTGCAACCAGTCCGTTTTTGTCCACGCAAACATAGGCTTTGAATAAATTGTCGTTTTCGTCTTTTTCAAATAGCCCTGCTAAAATAACTATACAATTCTTTTTTGCTATTTCAATTAATTTTAAGATACTTTTTCCTCTTGGTATAAATTCTGCCAAGTCAAGCATTTGTTCTTTTGAAAGGTGTCTTGCAAAAGTATAGCCTGTTATTGAGCATTCATGAAAAGCAATTACATTGGATCCCTCTTTC
>JAYTNA010000612.1:0-6685 GCA_043748865.1 Saprospiraceae bacterium | reverse complement strand
GCTGCAATCATGGAGCGATAACCGCCGGCACAATGCAAATAAAAATGCTTATTTTTATCAATTAAACCTATCCACTCATTAATCTGAGCCAATGAACGGTGATATGCCCCTTCAAGATGTTCGGCTGTATATTCACCGTCGCGTCGCACATCATAAACGATTGTATCGTCTTTTTTCCAAATTTTTTTAAATGTATTTGCCGTTATACGCTGAATTGACCCCGTCTCTTTGCCTGCATTTTCCCATGCTTTAATACCACCTTTTAAGTAGCCTAAAGTTTTATCGTATCCGACACGCGCCAATCGCATGACGGTTTCTTCTTCTTTTCCTTCTTCTGCTACTACAAGAATGCCTTGTTTAATATCGGGAATTAACTCGCCGACCCAAGGTGCGAACTGACCATCCAAGCCAATATTAATGGAATTAGGAATAAACCTTTTTGCAAAATCACGTGAATTGCGCGTATCTAAAATTAGGGCTTCATTCGCATCTGCATCGAATTCAAATTGTTCAGGCGTTAACGCACGATTACCGCGGTGCATCACCGTATCAATGCTCTCGTAACCTTTTTTATTCATCATTACATTTAACGGAAAATAAGCAGGTGGTGTCGTAAGCCCTTCCGTAACTGCTTCTATAAATGCTTTTTTTGTTTTCGCCAACAAGGCGTAATTCACTTGCTTCTGATGTCCTATGGTATCGAAAGTTTCTTTACTCATATTTTTACCGCAAGCAGAACCCGATCCATGTGCAGGATAAACGATAACACTATCCGGTAGTGTCTTGATTTTTGTTTTCAAAGAATCATAAAGAAACCCGGCTAAATCTTTAGCAGTTAACTTTCCTTTTTGTGCCAAATCCGGGCGGCCGACATCACCGATAAATAAAGTATCGCCTGTAAAAATGTATTTCTCTTTGCCGGTTTCATCTAAAAGTAAAAAGCACGAAGATTCCATTGTATGACCCGGCGTATGCAAAATACGAAAAGTAATTTTGCCCACTTTGAATTCTTGACCATCAGTGGCAATAATAGCATCAAAATCGGTAATGGCATTCGGTCCATATACTATTTTCGCACCCGTTTTTGCGGCTAAATCTAAATGTCCTGAAACGAAATCGGCATGAAAATGCGTTTCAAAAACATATTTTATTTTAGCACCGTTTTTTTCGGCTTTTTTTAAATAAGTCGTTACTTCACGCAGCGGGTCAATAACAACTGCTTCTCCCTCCGATTCAATGTAATAAGCACCTTGTGCTAAACATCCGGTATAAATTTGTTCTACTTTCATTTTTCAGTGTATGCTTTACTTGAAAATTGTTTCTTTTATAATAATATAAATTCCCGTGACTAATATAAACCAACCAAACGCCGGTTTGAGTTTCGCTCCGTCTATTTTTTTAGACATATTTGTACCGATAAAAATACCGAGTATGGCTAAACTTGTTACAATCGTTATTAAGTGCCAATCAATAGTCGTTTCACTACTTTCTCCCAAAAAACCAATCAAGGATTTTGCAGCAATTATTGCTAAAGATGTTCCAATCGCTTCCTTCATAGGTAATTTAGAGAGAATGACTAAAGCAGGTATGATTAGAAAACCGCCACCTGCACCAACCAAACCCGTCAACGTACCGACAACGGCACCTTCTATCAGGATAAGCGGATAATTAAAAACTTGTTGGGATGTAGTTTCCGATGTCACATCTGTATTTTTTTTTATCATAGTGTAAGATGCTCCTATCATGAGTACCGCGAAAACTAACAGCAGCAGCAGACTTTTGGTCAAAACAAAATGACCTATGGTCAGAACCTCTTTCGGTATTGCCGGCACCAGATAGGCACGCGTGAGAAAAACCGATATGATAGAAGGAATACCAAAAACAATTGCAGTTTTAACGTTAACCAAACCTGTCCTGAAATAATTAATTGATCCGATTGCACTCGTAAGTCCGACAATGAAAAGTGAGTAGGCAGTTGCAGCGACAGCATCTACCGAAAAAAGATAAACTAAAACGGGAACAGTCAAGATGCTACCGCCGCCGCCGATTAATCCTAGCGAAATGCCAATTAAAACAGAAGAAAAATAGCCCATATAAGCCATAAAAAATGCTGTTAGTTTTTAAAATATACGCTTTAGCATAAAAAATTATTTATCGTGCAGCAAAGGTATTTTTTAAAATGAAAAAATGAACATTCATTCATATTTTTTCAAAAAAAGTGACTACATATTGCAGTCACAATGTTCGATACAAATTATAAGTTTTGTAACGTCTTTTTCTTTAAGTGCATAGTACATATTTTGTCCTTCTTTTTCAGAAAACAAAATGCCTTTTAATTTCATTGTAATTAAGTGGTGCGACAATAAAGATTGCTCAACGTCTAATATTCCTGAAAGTTCGTTTACATTAAGCCGTTGATTGCTGTTCAATAAATCAATAATAGCTAATCGCGTCGGGTGTGCAACTGTTTTCAAAATGAATGCCGCTTTTTCGAGTTTCTCTCGATTTATTTTGTATTGAACCAAAGTTGCCATAATAGATTTTTGAATGCTGTTTAAAACTTCTATCAAAATAGAACACAAAGATATGCCAATTAACATAACTATTTACTGACTGCTTTTGATCCAGAAAAAGGCGTACCAAGGAAGATTTTTTATGAGGCGACACCCAAGTTTTATTTTTCAGTGTATCCTATCTCCGCGCACCGTTAAATTTTGCATAAGTTCTGCTTCGTGTTTCAAATATTCGCACCAACGTTGTTGTACCTGTTTTTCATCACGTGCGTATTGCTTCGCTAAATCTAAAAACAAACGATAATGTCCGGCTTCGGCTATCATAAATTTGTGATAAAAACTGCGCAGCGAAATATCGGTAATATTGAGCGATAAAATTCTGAAACGCTCACAACTCCGCGCTTCGATGAGGGCGCAAATCAAAAGTTTTTCAGCTAAACGATCATATATATGTCCACCTTTTTTTTCAAATTTCAATAAAGCATTCACATATTCATCTTTGCGTTGTTTGCCGAGTTTGAGTTGACGTTTATCCAATTCCGCTAAAACCAAACGAAAATGTCCCCACTCTTCTGTTACAATCGGAGCTAATTCGCGCACCAAATCTTCACATTCCGGATAAGATTGAATGAGTGAAATGCAAGAAGTCGCTGCTTTTTGTTCGCAATAAGCATGGTCAGTTAAAATATCTTCGAGACTTATTTCCGCCAAATTTGACCAACGCGGATCAGTCGGCAATTTCAAACCTAAAACTTGTTTATGCGATTCATCAACTATCATCGGGAAAAATTTATTACTTAATGAGAATCAAATAAAAAAGGGCAACAACAAAATTTTGCTGCTACCCTCACACTATGAAACACTATAATTTTTCTTATTGAATGAGAAAGTTGTTATTTTAATTCAGAAAACAAAAATACTATAATTAAGCGAATTTCAAAAAAAAAATGGCATAAACCTTAAAAATAGTATTTACCGAAAATTTATATTTTGCTTAACCTTCGAAATAACTTAACGTGTTCAAGTACATTTATGTTTCAAAAAAAGTTCAACAATTTTTTAAATATTTTGCCGGAGGTGCCGGAAGAATTAATTTCAGATTAACAAGTTTTAATTTTATTTTTGTTTAATAGCTTAGTTTGAAATAATATCGTTTATTTTGCGTAAATATAGATAAAAATCTGAAATATACCGTTTCACATAATTTATTTTAAATTTTTGTAGGTAATTATTCATAAGTTGTTGAATGAAAATAAACGCTATTTTTATTTTGTACAAATTATTGACAATTAATTTCTAGCAATATTATTCATTGTTCATTATTGATTACTTAGCAACAACTTGCCGATAAATTTTTCACACTTAAAAATCATAGCCGATGCCTCTCAACGAGGATTTTATAGAAGACGTAGATTTTCAAAATTTAGATGAAGACAACGCAGCCGATTCGGAAGAGGAATTGTTCGAACATCACCGTTTTGTTGTAGATAAAGGGCAAGGACAAATGCGCTTGGATAAATATTTGAGCGAAAAAATCTCGAAAATTAGTCGTAACAAAGTTCAAAATGCCATACGCGATGGTGCGGTTTTAGTGGATAATGAAGTTGTAAAACCTAATTTTACCATCAAACCCAATCAAATCATCAGCGTTTTTTTTCCGAGTATGCCGCATGAAGGTGGTGCAATTCCGGAAAAAATGCCGCTCGATATTATTTACGAAGACGATGATGTAATTGTTCTGAATAAACCCGCCGGATTGGTTTGTCATCCGGGTGTAGGGAATCCGAAAGGAACACTGATCAATGGGTTGGTGTATTATTTTCAAGAAAAAATTCCGAATTTTAATGCGATTGGGGCAGAAGAACGTCCGGGGTTGGTGCATCGCATTGATAAAGATACGAGCGGTTTATTAGTAGTCGCTAAAACGAGTTTTGCTCTGAATAATTTAGCGAAACAATTTTTTGACCACACAACCGGCAGAACTTATTGGGCTTTGGTATGGGGTGAGCCGAATAAAAAAATAGGAACAATTACTGTTAACGTCGGCAGAGATAGAAAAGATCCGACAATTATCATGGCTTTTCCGGAAGGGGAAGATGGAAAACACGCAGTGACGCACTATAAAACAATTGACCCAATGTACTATGTGAGTTTAGTCGAGTGCAAATTAGAAACCGGTCGCACACATCAAATTCGTATTCACATGAAACATCTCGGGCATCCGCTTTTCATGGATAAACGTTACGGCGGTGACCGCATTTTAAAAGGTACTATTTTTACTAAATATCGGCAGTTCGCAGAAAAAGCAATGGAAACTTGTTCACGTCAAGCACTGCACGCCAAAACTTTATCTTTCGATCATCCGGTAACCGGTAAACGCATGGAATTTGACAGTGAACTACCGACAGATTTTTCAGATTGTTATAAAATGTGGCAAGCGTATGTGGCGGATAGGAAAGCGCTTCTGTAAATTGTAAATTAAAAATTAAAAATTAAAAATTAATGCCGCTAAAATGTGAATTTATTAGCGGCATTAATTCTTAATTTTTAATTCTTAATTCTCTAAATCAATCCATGCAAAAACTGCGGCAGAATACCAAGCACTAAAAGTGCGAGACAACCGAGTGTTAAAACAATATTTTGCAAGGGAGAAACTGAAATTTTTACTTCATCGCCATCGCCGGTGTGGTAATATACGGCGATGATGATTTTGAAATAATAATAAATACCGACCAAAGACATTGCAATACCCAAAAGCGTTAAACCGATATAACCCTGTTGAATCGCGCTCGAAAAAATATAATATTTCGCCATAAATCCGGCTAAAGGTGGAATACCTCCCATAGATAAAAGCGAAAACGTCATGCAAATTGCTAAAGCCGGATGCGTTTTTCCGAGACCGTTAAAAGCTGAAATACTTGTTGTTTGATGCGTTTCTTGAACGACATACAAAACTGTAAACGCCACAATCGTTGCTAAAGAATAAATACCGGCATAAAATAAAAGCGAGGCTTTTGAATCAGCACCCATGCACAACAAAGTAAAAAGCATATAGCCGGCGTGAGAAATAGACGAATATGCAAGCATACGTTTAGCGTCATGTTGCATGACTGCCGTGATATTTCCGATGAATAATGATAATACAATCAGAGCTGCTATTACATCCATCCAAACTTCATGTACCGGCACGAAACAAACCGAAAACAAACGATAAAATGCCGCAAATGCTGCCGTTTTAACAATCGTTGCCATCAGTGCTGTAATCGGAGTTGGTGCGCCTTGATAAACATCCGGTGCCCAAAAATGAAACGGTGCTACCGATGCTTTAAAACCGAGACCGATTAAAAGCATTAAAACGCCTAATTTTATTAAACCCATATTAGTAATGGATGCCGGGTTAACGGCGCGTCTGATTTCTTCTAAATCAAATGAACCTGTACCGCCATAAATTAAAGCAATGCCCATCAATAAAAATCCGGAAGCAAAAGCACCCATCAAAAAATACTTAAACGCCGATTCACTCGATGATAAATCGGATTTATTGCTGCCGGCTAACGCATATAAAGCTATAGAAAGTATTTCAATACCGATAAAAAGCACGGTTAAATTGCTATACGATACCATCGTAACAGCACCTACTAAAACAAACATCACTAAAGCGTATCTATCGGTAGAGTTGGGCAGTTTTTCAAAATAATTTTCCGACAACATCAACCACAAGACACCGATAATACTCATGATTAAAGTGAAACGATTCGCAAAACTGTCAAAGACAATCATCTTATCAATATGACCATCCATGACTAAATATTCCGTGTGGTTCCAATTCAATACACACCACGATATAGTAGTAGCTAAACCTAATAACGCAATAGGAAAACTAAATTTGCGCAGATTTATCATGTCTGCTATCATTATAATAATTCCCGTCAGCGAGAGCGTTAATAATTCTTTCATAAAAAAGTTAGTCGGTTAGTCGGTTAGTCGGTTGGTCGGTTAGCATAAAAAGACTAACTGACTAACCGACCAACCGACTAACGTATTAGTCCTGAGTAAAAAACTTTCATTATTTCTTGTACTGCCGGATTCACCATATCAATTAGTGGTTTCGGATAAACACCAAAAAATAAAATCGCGGCGGCAATAAGTAATAAAAATATCTTTTCTTGTGT
>JAYTNA010000611.1:0-1273 GCA_043748865.1 Saprospiraceae bacterium | reverse complement strand
TTTATTACAACGCAGATGCCGTAACAACATTAGACCACGATTTTTTGGCGACGATAAAAACACCCGCCGAGCAATATATCATATACGCCGACAATTGCTTACTGACAAAAGATTTTTTGACGCAACACCACATTATTTTCAAAAAAATACCGCGCGATATAACGCGATTTTAAAGATGGGTGAATGAATAAGTTGAAAAATGACTAATAACACATCAATACAAAAAAAATGAAAAAAATATTTTAAGAAATGGAAAATATAATTTTTGAAATATTGGACGCGGGACTTTTACCGGCTTATTGCAACAACCGTACTGCGGATTTTTTTGAAAAATTTAAAACACTCGCAGACAGCGATTTGTCTATTAATACTTTCAGTTTTTATACATCAGTCTCAGCAGTTTTTTCATCGAAAATTGAGGGTGAGGAAATCGAACTCGACTCTTATATAAAACACAAACGGTTCGGCATAAAATTTTTACCCGATTATACGCGCAAGATTGATGATTTGTACGATACTTATCATCGGGCAAAAACATCTGAACTTAATAAAAAAAATATAGAAACGGCGCATAAAATGCTCACAAAAAATATTTTACCGAAAAGTCAACAAGGTAAAATGCGAACAAGTAATATGTACGTAACTACAGAAGACGGCAGAATCGAGTACGTTGCAGCTTCACCGTTTAGTGTAAAAGCGGAGATGTCAAAATTTTACTCAGACCTTAAATATTTATTATCGGCAACACTGAATATTCAAGAAGTATTTTATTATGCCGCTTTATTGCATTTAGTATTCGTAAAAATTCATCCTTTCGATGACGGGAACGGCAGGACCGGCAGATTAATTGAAAAATGGTTTTTAGCAAAAAAATTAGGCGAAAAAGCATGGTTCATTCCATCCGAAAAAAATTATTATTTTCATCACGCCGTTTATTACAAAAATTTACGTGCGTTGGGGTTAGAATACGAAACATTGGATTATTCAAAAGCGTTACCGTTTTTATTGATGTTACCGCAATCATTGGTTTTTGAAAAGTAGCTATGGAACTAAAACCCTATCAGCAGCAAGTCATCAACGATTTGAGTTTGTTTTTGGAGCAAGTACAAGCGACCAAAGATATTAAAATCGCGTTTGAAAATTTTTGGCAGCAACATCCGAACACACCTTTGAGCCCGTTTCCGGGAACAGCCATTGAACCGTACAAAAATAATATACAGCGCGTGCCACATATTTGCGTTAAAGTGCCAACGGCAGGCGGAAAAACTTTTAT
>JAYTNA010000610.1:0-3008 GCA_043748865.1 Saprospiraceae bacterium | reverse complement strand
TTTTCGCTTCTTCTAATTTTTTATTAGCAACGTCTGTAATAGAATCTTTTGCTTTTTGAATGAGCGCACCGGCTGTTTGTTTTCCTGTTTCTTCGAGCGAAGTATCGCCATCGCCGCCTAAAATTTTCATACTCACGTTGGGCTTCGATAACGAACCTGTAATTGAAAATGCGACATTCACGAACGGAGAATTTTTTATGTTCAATCCGAGTTTATTCGCTTCATTCAAAATATTATTGAAAGCAGTCCCGGCTGCTGCACCGACAGCATTACCTTCTAAACGTGTGCGCGGTACGCGAGCTTTTATGGTGTAGTTCATTTCATTCGACAAACTGTGCGCACCGGCTATTTTCAGCTTAATGTCTTTAATATTTTTTTCAAACTCTTTCACTATTAAAGAACCGTTTTTAATTTCAATCCAATTTTTGGTTTCGGATAGATCTAATTTTTGCAACTCGCTGATGTTGAGTTTGTTGGCAATATCTTGCAACGGTTTCACTCCGGCGATAAAACCTTTAAGAGTATGAATAAATCCGGCGACATTAATTGTACTCAAATTCGGTATTAAATCTTTTCCCAATTCACCATCCGTACTAAGTGTTGTGTTGAATTTACCGGTGATGTATTGCGTAATCGGCGCAAAACGTTGGATTGTAGTGACGTTTTTAAATGCTTCTTGAAAATCAATGTTTTTTAAATCGCACACGAGTTTGAATAAAGGTTTCTGCGTGTTTTGCGTATTGTATCCGCCTTTGATGCCCACTTGTCCGCCTAGTGTGTTCGCTTGTCCGTCTTCAATCGTTACTTCTTGATTTCTTACGACTAATTTTCCGGTCACGTTTTTTAAATCGTAATTACTGTATAACACGCGATTCATTTTCGATGTGACAACGACATCAATATTTTTCGGCACTTGCATCGGTTCGGTCGGAATGTTAGTTGTATTTGCCGATTTCGGTTGCGGCGTGTTGGTCATAAACTGATTCAAATCCATCATGCCGGAGTTTAGTTCTAAATTGCCGGTCAAAGTTTTATTATTAAACATCCAATCGTAAGCATTCACTATATTTCCTTTTCCGGACACATCTGAATTTCCGATTTGTGTTTTGAATAAATTAATATTCAAACTGTTCGGCGTTGCATTGCCGTTGAATGCGGAATTGAGAACGTCATAATTTTTATACAAAATTTGATCACACACGGCATTGACTGTAAAATTAAATCGGTCAAAAGGTTTTTTTGTGTCAACGGCTTCTTTTCCTTTTTTAGTTTGTGTGGCATCGGCGGCGGTTTTTGTATCTTTTAACCACTCATTCGCATCGAGTAAATGCGATGTCATTGTAAGTTTGCCGGTCAGTGTTTTATCCGTCGAAAAATACGCCAATATATTATCAATCGTACCACTTGCTTTAATGTCGCTTTTGCCCATTAAGGCATCGAAGTTCTGTACACCGACAAAATTCGGCGTGAAGTTCATCGCCAAATCTTTTATTTTTACATTCGGATAATCTTTTGGTTGGGCAAAAAAATCAGTGAGTTTAATATCGCCTTTCACATTCACTTTATCGTATAATTTTTTTTCTATCGAAGACATCAAAGTTTTCATCGTCACATCCATTTTCAAAACACCCGACAAATTTTTTACGCTTTCCAAAGGAAATGCTTTCGATACGTCACTTAAATTCAAAACACCTTTCGCGAATAAATCTACATTCGGATCACTTACGGGTGTTTTTATATGAAAAACGGCATCGAAAGGATTATTGCCGAGTTGTAAATGAAATTTATTCGCATCAATTACAACATCATTCGGCGCACCTGTAGTTGAAGCTATGTTCACTTGCGCATTCAAATCGCGCACGCCCATCGGCAGACTCGGATATTGAAACGTACCGTTATCAACTGTAGTGTTCACTGCAAATGCCGGATATTTTTTTTGCAAACCATTGTAAGTACCTTTCACAAAACCGTTCAAAGCAAAATTGCCGGACGCTTTTACGTCTTTGAAATTTTTTGTGTAGGCTTCCGGAATGACGCTCAAAAAATCTTTAAAACTATTAGACGGCGCACTGAATTTAGCATCCATCACATATTCCGAAGGTTTCATTTGCAACCAACCGTCGAGTTTTAAAGCCAAATCATTCAACTTCGCATCAGTATTTTTCAACGTGAATTTCATATCAGTCATGTTCACGTCAATCAAAGTTTTTATATCGGCGTGTGCATTTTTTATATAGTTCGTGCCGCCGTAAGCAACTATCGTGCTGTCCACTGTGGTTTTTGTATCTAAATCGTAAACACTTGCAGTCATATCGCCGTTGCCTGAATGATTGATACCTTTTAAGTGCATTACATAATTTGTGGGGCGAAAATCCACGATCATCTCGCCATCTTCGACGCTGTAACCTTGCAACGCGATTTTGAAATTAGATGCCGTTGTTTTTGTGTCGGAAGGTTTTGAAATGCGATAATTCGCACCGCCGTCATTGAGTGCAACAATATTGATAAAAGGTTTTTTCGCATGAATTGATTGCACTTGATACGGATTACCGCCATTGATAACACTCCAAAAATTAATCGCCATATCAACAGATTCGGCGTGAAATAATTTTACGCCGTCAAACTCGGCAACACCGGTTACATCGGGTTCGAGTAGTGTGACAGATACTTTGGGAAAATGTTTGAAGAGCGAAAGCGAAACATCTTTGAAATCTAATTTACCGGAAATGTTTTCATTCGCCGCAGTTTTAACCGCCGCTAAAATTTTATCTTTAAAAAAATAAGGAATTGCAAATGCGGCACCGATTAAAAGTACAAGTATACTTGTGATGATGAGAATTATGCGACGTATCATGTTTTAGATTGGATTGAGTAGTGATCAATAGTGTAATTGCTTAAAAGTGTTCTCTTTTTATGCTGTATTTAGATACTAACGAAATAAAGATGTTTATAGATGTAATGAGGTACAAATAAATTTTAGCCGCAAAAAAATTTAAAAAAAAAATCAA
>JAYTNA010000609.1:0-11114 GCA_043748865.1 Saprospiraceae bacterium | reverse complement strand
CCTGTTACTTCAACCGGCTATCAGTGCAACTGTACTTTGTTTAACTATCAAGGTCAAGTTATCAGTACTTGGACAAGTACAGTTGCTAATGCCAGCTCTTGCTTCGGAGGCTCTCCACAAAACGGCGTTATACAAAGTTGCCAAGCATCGCCGGGTGCAACTATAACTACTTATGTGCCTGTAGATGAAGATTCCGATGGCGTTGTCGTGAAAAGTTCAGCGAGTAATTTTCCGCAAGGTGCTTCACCAACTCTCACGCCTACACGGGATATGCCTGGCAGTAACCATTTGCAAATGCGAAATGATAGCAATACTAAACTGCGGTTGAATGAATTATTCAAAGGCGATTATGGAAATTATTTTATAACAAGTCCACAGTGATTTTCTATAATTTTTGGTGCAGTCTTTAGGGCTGCACCAAAAATATCTATAAAAAATGAAAATGAACTCTTTTATCTTACTATTAAGTTTCCTGATTTTAGGCTGCCATAAAGACATAGTTACAGCACCTATACCCTGTATTTCATATCTTTGTGATACATCAAAGTTAGAAATCTTGTGGCAAAAGCCTGTTAGTTTTGATACTACAGAAAAAATATCAATGCCGGCTACGTATTATAATGGTACTGTTCTTTTTAGCCGTTCTTTTTTTGAAGAAGGCATTGATACATTAAAATTATATGATAGTAAAACTGGGGCGTTGGAATGGTACTGGTCAGATTGGTTGCCAAACCGAAAATCATCTTTGGTATCAGAAATACCGGTCAAATTTTTACAAAATAATAAATATTTATTTACAACTAATAAAGATGTTTATTGTGTTGATGCAACAAGCGGTATATCTATTTGGAAAAGCAAAGTTGATAGTGCAAATACCAATCCAAGAATAGGCGGCATAGATAACTATGTTTACCAAGTTTTAGTTAAAGGCATTAAGTCAATAGATTTCAGCTATTTACTTAAAGCCAATATTAACATAGGTAAATGGGATACTATCTATACGCAAACTAAAGTAGATGGCTTTGAGCCACGTATCGAACCACCGACAGTGTCATGGCTTAATAAAAACAGAGATACAATTGTATTTTTTCAAATTAAATATTGGAATTTTCCGGCATCGAAGGGTAGGGTTGATTGGGTGGCTTTTAATTCAAAAACAAGAACTGTTGAGTTTAGGTTAGATAATATTGATAAATTTCAATTGGGTACTCCGGCGGGAGCAACCGTTTCAGATGATAAAGTTTATTTTCTAGGTATCCTTACTGCTTTCTGCATTAATAAATACGACGGCACTGTTTTATGGCAAAAAAACTTTGAATTTAATAGTGAAACGTTCGTTTCTACAAGTCCTTTTATAGCGGAAGGGAAATTATTTATCAAAACAGACAATAAAACGCTTTACGCACTTGACCCAAACACAGGTGCGGAAATTTGGGTAGATAAAGACAGCGGTTCTTCATGTTCCGATATGGTTTATGACAGAGGATTACTGTATTATACGTGCAATGGCAATGCAAAAATATACGCCATAGAAGCTGCAACAGGGAAAATAATTTGGGCGGAACCTTCGCCTAATTTATATCCTAACAAATTTAACGGAAACCGTAAATTTGGTTTTCCGAATGCTAATATTGGGTTTGGTATTGCAATTGATCCCGAACAAGGTGTAGTATTTGCTTCAGATTATTATTTTACGATGTGTTTAAAAATGCCGAAAAGATAAAAAAGTGGTTGAAGATGAAAATGAATCCATTATTTTTTTCTGTATTAAGTTTTTTCGCATCGTGTCGAAAAGATATTGCCCCTATACCTGCACCTTGTATTTCTTATCTCTGCGATACATCTAAACTCGAAATAGTTTGGCAGAAGCCAATAGCTTTTGACACTTCTGAGAAAATATCTATACCTGCTACTTACTTTAGTAATACTGTTTTATTCAGCCGTTCTTTTTTTGAATCAGATACTGACACACTCAAATTAATGAATAGCAAAACAGGAATTTTGATGTGGCAATGGACAGATTATTTGCCCTATCGCAAACAATCGTTATCATCGGGTATAGCAGTAAAATTTTTAAAAAATTCTAAATACATATTTACAACCGGTAAAGATGTTTATTGTGTAGATGCAACAAGCGGCATATCTAATTGGAAAAGCAGAACAGACAGTGTAAGCCCAAATGCTCGAATTGGAGGAATAGGGAATTATGTATATCAAGTATTAAGTAAAGGAAACCGGACA
Organism: Saprospiraceae bacterium; assembly: GCA_043748865.1. Classification (GTDB taxonomy): domain Bacteria; phylum Bacteroidota; class Bacteroidia; order Chitinophagales; family Saprospiraceae; genus JAAFJT01. The sequence goes on along the minus strand of JAYTNA010000609.1, from coordinate 8,873 downwards.
ATAGATTTCAGCTATTTACTTAGAGCCGATATAAACACCGGTAAATGGGATACTACATACACACAAGCAAAGTTGGATGGTTTTGAACCACGTATCGAACCTCCGACAGTATCGTGGCTAAATACAAGCGGAGATTCGATTTTGTTTTTTCAGATTAGATATTGGAATTTTCCGGCATCGAAGGGTAGGGTTGATTGGGTAGCCTTAAACATAAAAAATAAAAAAGAAGAGTTTAGGTTAAATGATGTTGATAAAGGTCAAATTGGAACGACAGTTGGAGCATTAGTTTCAGATACTAAAGTTTATTTTTGTTGTGCTGCATCTGTTTTTTGTATCAATAAAAATGTTGGTTCTATATTGTGGCAAAAAGATTTTGATAAAAGTGGGGAAACGATACTTACTACAAGTCCATTTATCGCTGAGGGTAAGTTATTTATAAAACCCGATAATAGAACGCTTTATGCACTTGACCCAAATACCGGTAATGAATTATGGGTTGATAGCGATAACGGTTCATCGTGTTACGATATGGTTTATGATAAAGACTTACTATATTACTCATGCAACGGTAACGGAAAAATATACGCTGTAGAAGCCGCAACCGGTAAAAAAATATGGGCAGAACCTTCACCCAATTTATACCCAAATAAATTTAATGGCAACCGTAAATTTGGTTTCTCAAATGCCAATATAGGTTTCGGAGGTGTTGCTATTGATACTATGCAAGGTGTGTTGTATACTTCCGATTTTTATTTTACGATGTGTTTGAAGATGCCGAAAAGGTGAGAAAACAGGTTGGCAATGAAAATGAATCCTTATATTTTATTTCTTAGTTTACTGACATCAGCTTGTCGAAAAGATACAATCACCACACCGCTACCTTGCATTTTATATCTATGTGATACATCTAAACTTGAAATAGTATGGCAAAAATCTATTAACTTCGATACAACGGAAAAGATTTCTAATCCACCAATTTACTTTAATGGCAATGTCTTATTTAGTCGTTCTACTATTGAAGAAAGTATTGATACCTTAAAATTATTTGATAGTAAAATGGGAAATATAAAGTGGCGGTGGACAGACTATTTGACGGGAAGAAAGCCTTCTTTGATATTTGGTATTGCGCCAAAATTTTTACAAAATAATAAATTTTTATTTACAACGGGTAAAGATTTATATTGTGTAGATGCTAATAGTGGAAAATCAATTTGGAGAAGTCAATTAGAAAGCAATAGTACAAACGTAAGAATTGGTGGAATAGAAAATTATGTTTATCAAGTATTAGATCAGGGTACACGGTCAATAGATTTCAGTTTTTTAGTTAGGTATGATATAAATGTAGGAACTCGAGATACGATATACACACAACCGAAAATTGACGGTTTTGAACCGGATATCTCACCTCCAACAGTCTCTTGGACAAATAAAACAGGTGATTCAATTTTATTTTTTCAAATACGATATTGGAATTTTTCGGCTTCAAAGGGTAGAGTAGATTGGGTAGCTTTTAATCTCAGCACGAAGAGCGAAGAATTCAGGTTGAATGATATTGATATCGGGCATATAGGCACTACAGTTGGCGCCATTGTTTCAGATGATAAAATTTATTTTTGTTGTAGTTATTCGGCAATATGCGTCAATAAATATGATGGTAAATTGTTGTGGCAAAAAGTTTTCGATATAAATTCAGAAACTATTCTTAGTACTTCTCCTTTTATAGCCGAAGGTAAATTATTTATTAAAACAGACAATAAAACGCTTTATGCACTCGACCTTGTTACGGGTGCAGAAATTTGGGTGGATAAAGACAGTGGTTCTTCTTGTTACGATATGGTTTATGATAAAGGCTTATTATATTATTCGTGCAATGGAAATGCAAAAATATATGCTATTGAGGCTGCAACCGGAAAAATAATATGGGCAGAACCTTCACCGAATAAATACCCGAATCAATTTAACGGAAACCGAAAATTTGGCTTTTCCGGTGCCAATATCGGGTATGGCGGTGTTGCCATTGATTCTATTAATGGTGTACTTTTTACTTCCGATGACTTTTTTACGATGTGTTTGAAACTGCCTAAACGATAAGAAAGAAATACAATATTTAAAAAGGGGATACACAATTTAATTATGTGCATCCCCTTTTTATTCTTTAAATGCTAAATTAATTTTTCTTCACATCCGCATAAGCTGTTTTAAACGTGGCATTTTGAATCAAGTCTTTCATAATAAATAAAGTTTCTTGCAGTTGCGCATCGTTTTTCACATTTTTAAGCCAATCCGTATTACGAATAATTTTAGAAGAATCTTTAGCGGCTGTTAATTTATCTAAGTCCACCTGCAAATTTTCCGCATATAGACGTTCAACTAAAGTTTTTTTATCTTTTTTATCTTTTGTTACTTCTGTACTTTTTGATGTGACACTCGTTATCTCATCACCACTCTCATCGTTCATTTTAATCAAGTTATTCAATTTTTTTGAATACTCTTGTTGTTTCTTTTCTGTAGCGATATAAGTTGCCAAATTCAAAGTTTCTTCAGAGCGATCACGTTGTTGTTTAATGAGTTTAGCATTTTCAATTATTGCTTTAAATACCGGGCTTGCATCCACGCGCTTTTTGCTATTCTCGATAATTTTAGGCAAAACTTTTGAAAAATCCACCACATTTTGTGCATACCGTACCGGTTTAATTTGTGTCCATGGCATTGGATACTCATTATCTTTTTCGCCGGAAGGAATATTCATATAACTGTCCGGTAAAAGAATATCGGGCGCAACACCTTTCAACTGAGTAGCACCGCCATTAACGCGATAAAATTTTTGTATTGTCACTTTTATTTGTCCAAGTGGTTTCAGATCGGTACTGCCTGTTAAAGCGCGATCAAGATCGAAGAAACGTTGCACAGTTCCTTTACCATAAGAATTTGTACCGACGATGATAGCACGACCATAATCTTGCAAAGCTGCCGCCATGATTTCCGAAGCGGAAGCCGAAAATTCGTTTTGCATAATTATCAACGGACCATTGTATTGAACCGTCGGGTCTGTATCACTCATGACTTCGGGTCTATCCAATCTGTTTTTTACTTGAACAATTGGACCGCTTTCGATGAATTGTCCTGCCATTTTCACAACGTCGCGCAGAGAACCGCCGCCATTGTTACGCAAATCAAGAATGATACCTTTAACACCGGCTTGTTGTAATTTTTTCACTTCAATTTCAATATCTTCGGCACACTGATGACCGTCTTCGCGTTCAAAATCGGCATAGAACATCGGTAATTTAATATAACCGATTTTTTCCGAAGTTTTTTCCGATTCGATTATTAATGAACGAGCAAAACCTTCATCCACCACAATTTCTTCTCTGATAATAGGAATCGTTTTTACTTTCCCGTCTATTTTACTTTTTACGGTCAAACGCACTTGTTTTCCCAATTCACCGCGAATCATAGAAACCACTTCATCAATGTTCATGCCGGCAACGTCAACAGGTTCTTTATCGCCTTGTCCGACTTTCATTACTAAATCGCCTTCTTTTAATTCACCTTCTTTATAAGCCGGTCCGCCGATAACGATGTCTGTTACTTTTGTAAAATCGGTTTCCAAATCAGTTTGCAAACGCGCACCGATACCGATTAAACGTCCGGACATGCGGATATCAAAAGCCTGTTTGTCAACAGGTTCAAAATATTCGGTGTGTGGGTCATAAACATTCGCAATCGAATTGAGATAAACGCCAAATCGGTTATTGGGTTTTACTTTTTTCAAACGTTTGAAGTAATCGTTGTACGATTTTGTAGTTTCGGTGAGTGCCGCTTTTTTCAATTCTTCATCTGATTTATCTTTCACATCGGTTTTACCTTTTATTTTATCATCCAATTTATTAGAAAGGCGCGTTTCAACGTCGTATTTAATCATCTTACGCCACATATCTTTCAACTCATCGTCATTTTTGGCGTAAGGCTTTTTATCGCTGTCAATATTTATTTTTTCATTTATTGTAAAATCAAGCGGAGCTGTCAAAGCTGCATTGTAATACGTTTCCGCTTTTACGATGCCCGCATCCAGAAGTTTTTGTGAGAGTGTGTAGAAAGTAAAATCTTGGGTTCTTACAGCATCACCTATTTTATTTTCATAATTTTTCAGTTGATCAACGTCTTGTTGGGTTAAAAAACGACGCGAGCCATCTAAACGGTCAAGATAAACTTTATAAACTTTTTTAGAAAAATCCACATTCGTATCTTGCGGATTAAAATGTAATTGCCCTAAAACTTCCACCATTTTTTGAAGAATAACGGCATCTTTACCTGCCGGTGTCGGTTTCGGACAAAGTGCGGCGATAGAAGCCCCTGCCACCACTACTGCCAATAAAAAGGCATTTCTTAATTTCATATTTCTTCTGATTTTGTTGATAAGAGGAATAATCATACACACATTTGTATTAAACGTAGAAATTTATATTTTCGTTTTCCTAACGGCGATGATATTTACATATTTCTGTAAAATCAATGCCGGAAATTAATTGTCAACTGTTAATTGAAATTATTCTTTATTTTTTGAATCCATGAAGATTGTAACAGGACCATCGTTGATAAGTGCAACTTTCATATCGGCTCCAAAGATACCGGTTTCTACATTCAAATTTGTAATATTTTTTAGATGCTTAATAAATTTTTCGTAACAGGGTATTGCTGTCGCCGGTTTTGCAGAACGCAAAAATGACGGGCGATTACCTTTTTTCGTCGAAGCATATAAAGTGAATTGACTAACGACTAAAATACTGCCGGCAATATCTTGAACAGAAAGATTCATTAATCCTTCGGCATCACTGAAAATACGCAAATTAGAAATTTTATGGGACAAAAATTCGATATCATCTTCGTCGTCGGCTTCTTCTACACCTAATAACAACAACAAACCTTGACCGATTGATGCTTTCATTGAGCCGTCAATTGTCACTGATGCTTCTTTTACTCTTTGAATCACTAAACGCATTTGTAGTTGATTAGTTAAATGGTTAAATGGTTAAATGGTTAATTAGATTTGATTAACCGGGAATCAACCAATCGAACAACAAATTAATGAACAAAAATATAACCTATAACCCATAACCTTTCATTCATCTTATTAAAACCCCATTTAGTCGAAAAAATTATATTTCTTATTCAATAATGGTGTAAAATTGTATTCTAAATTTGATGAGGACTTCCGAAATAAAAAAATAAAAGTTTTCGGTTGATTCCGGTAATTCATAAATTCTAAAAATTCAGGTCTTATGCGTAACGATAGAATAACCGCTGCTTTTTTAGCACTTTTTTTAACACCATTTGGTGTACCATTTTTTTATTTAGGACGTCCCAAATTAGGCATTTTCTGCATCGCACTCACGGTTTTTGCACACGGACCGTTTAAAATGTTTTTAGCGATTGTTGGCGTAGGTTTATTTTTTTATTTTTTAGGAACGAGCGACGAAGATTTTCAAAATCGTTACAGAACTAAAAAAGAAAGTAGAAAAAATAGAGTCTCAGTGCCGGTAACAAATATGGGCAGAACAGATAGTTCGCTTTACGAAAATTTAGATGCGCGTCGGCGTTTGCAACCGTCGGAAGAACCTTTGGTAAATTTGAGTACGCTGTACCAAACTGCCATAAAAAAAGCGACAGAAAAATATAATGCTTTCGATTACGACGGAGCTGTTACCGATTTCAGCGAAGCAGTGCAGTATAAACCGCGCGATATTAATGCGCATTGGTATTTAGCGTGTTGCTATGCTGTGTTAGAAGAAAAATTAAAAGCGTTTCAATCTTTGGAAAAAGCCGTAGCGAATGGTTTTGCCGATTATAAAAGAATAATATCCGCAAATGAATTAGCATTTATGCGCTTGCAACCGGAATTTTCTACTTTCGTAGAAAACAAATACAAACTTACACCCGAAATGGTTTTGGATTTACAAAAGGTTTTGGCATGATTGGTTGACGGTTGACGGTTGATAATTGATGGTTGTATTGAAAATATTTTTCTAAAAAAATCTTGAAAATTTTTAAATCTTTCAATCTTGGTTTTTTCTGAAAATTTTTCTGAAAATTTTTGAAAATCTTTTTGAAATTTTTTTTTGAAAATCTTTTTGAAATTTTTTTTGAAAATAAAAATGTGTAAAGAAAAATATTTTTCTTTACGCATTTTTATTTTTAACCAATCACCGATAAACTAATAAACCGATAAACCAATCACCAATAAACCAATCACCGACAAACTTGCGCTTCCACTTTCACGCGCGTTTCATTTTTATATCCTACGATAAAAGCATCGGCGAAACCTTGTGTGCGCAGTTTTTTCAAAACTATTTGCGCTTGGCAATAATCTTCGAGACCGGTTTTATAAAATTTATAAACGTTACCTTCTTTTGTTTTTTCTAAAAAAGAAATATTTTTAAGTTTATCTGTCGCACTGATGTCTTGAGAAGATATCGCTAATTGAATTTTATATGTAATGTCGTCGCTGTTCGTCGTCGTCGAATAACTGTCCGGCGTTTTTCTGACTGCTGCAACGCGCACTAATTCGGGTTCGTTGCGCGTTTCAACCGCATTTTTATATTGAGAAAACGCGGCGAAAATTGACGACGAAATTTCTTCTTGCCCTTCTTTACTGCTGATAAATTCTCCTTCTCTCAGATTGTTTAAAAAACCGGTTTCAATTAGAATACTCGGCATCGCTGTTTCTTTCAGTACAATAAAGCCGGCTTGTTTTACGCCTAAACTTTTTCGATGCGCTTCATTTTTTAAATTTTCTTCCACATATTTAGCCAACAAAATGCTTTTATCAAGATATGCATTTTGAAACAAACTGAAAATAATGTACGCTTCGTTGCTATACGGATCGAAACCGTCGTATTGTGTTTTATAATCGTCTTCGAGTAAAATCGAAGCATTTTCTCGACGTGCAACTTGCAAGTTTTCTTCTTTTTTATGATTACCCAAAACATACGTCTCGGTACCGGTAGTGCTTGTACCTTCGTCCGTCGAATTACAATGAATGGAAATAAATAAATCTGCTCTAGCTTTGTTCGCGATTTCTGCGCGTCGGTGCAATTCAATAAATTCGTCCTTATCGCGGGTGTAGATAATTTCTATCTCCGGAAATGCGTTTTTAATTTTATTGCCAACGCTTAATGCCATTGACAAGGTGTTGTTTTTCTCCTCACCGGCGTTACTTTTGCAGCCGGTATCGTAACCGCCATGTCCGGCATCAATCACCACTTTTTTTATGCGGTATTGTTGCGTTTGAAATTGAAGCGAATCTTCGGTAATGACGGACGTCATATTTACTGTTTCAGTAAAATTTTTATTTAAGGTTGTATTAAAATCACCTTTTAAAAAACTTAGAAGCGGCAATACGAGAACAGCAGGCGTTAAGAGAAATATAAGTTTTGGCTTTTTCATGAGAAAGTCAGTTAGTCGGTTAGTCAGTGAGTCGGTTGGTCGGTTGGCATTAGTCAATATAAAGACTTACTGACCAACCGACTCACTGACTCACTGACTAAACTATTCAAAAATTGTGCACGAAAACAAAAATAATATAATTAGATTAACATTGTCAAAAGTCGCGCCGCTTTTAACGGTGCTTTTGCTATTTGTTAACATCGTGCAAGCACAAATACCGGATTCTATTGGTAAAAGACAAAACATTTCTGATCCGTTTGAATCAAAAACCGGAAAAAATCCACGCTCGATTGGTAATGTGAATGTTAAAAATGACAGCCTTGCGCGTTTGAAAAATGATTCTTTACTCATCAATGCACCGCTTTCAAAAGATTCGCTCGATGCAAAAGTAGAATACGATGCGAAAGATTCTATTATTTTCGATTATGCCCGCAACTTTGTTTATCTGTACGGCAATGCAGTCGTGAAATACAAAACGATAAATTTAACTGCCAATTTCATCGTCATTGATTTTAAAAATAATATTGCCTCCGCAGGTCCGACATTAGATTCAGTCGGAAAAAAAATCGGACTGCCGCATTTCAAAGAAGGACAACAAGATTTTACAGCGGATAGTATGCGCTACAATTTCAAATCGCGCAAAGGTATGGTGTTTGATGTTGTTACCAAACAAAATGACGTTTATGTACACAGTGCTATCTCGAAATTTGTGGCAGGTTTGAAAGATTCGACGCAAGTACAAGATGATATTGCCTACAGTTCAGGTGCAATTTTCACGACTTGCAACGCACCGCATCCGCATTACGGTATTTATAGCAATAAACAAAAAGTAATTGCCGGCAAAATGATTGTAGTGGGTTTATCACAACTCTATATCAGCGACGTGCCGACACCTTTGTTTTTACCGTTCGGGTTTTTTCCGCTCACGCAAGGCAAACGCACCGGTTTAATTTTTCCACGCGATTACGAGTACAATCAAACTTTTGGTTATGGTTTGCGCAATATGGGTTGGTATTTTCCTATCAACGACAATTACGATTTAACTTTGACGGGAGATGTTTATTGGAAAGGAACTGTCGGTTTGCAAGCCAGGTCGAGTTACGTAAAAAAATATAATTATCAAGGCAGTTTCACACTCGGTTACAGAAGTACGGTCAGCGAAGGTGCACTTGGCGATGTCAGTCGCGTACCGTCGTGGAGTATTCAGTGGAATCACAGCAAAGATTCTCGCGTTAATCCGACGGTTTCTTTCAATGCGAGTGTAAATATGTCGGGCAGTACAAGTTCGAGTAAATACGCCAATTACAATCAAACGGTTTACAACGACTATCAACATGCCACTCAAAGTTTATTATCTTCGTCCATTTCATTCACCAAAATTTTTCCCGGCAAACCTTATAGTTTGAGCGGTTCTTTCCAACATTCGC
>JAYTNA010000608.1:0-1768 GCA_043748865.1 Saprospiraceae bacterium | reverse complement strand
TTTTCGGAAGTTAATTTGCGTTTTTATGTGCGTTACAAAGACGGCAACATTTGGAAACGCGGTGCGGTTTTTATCAGCGAAGTCGTCCCTTTGCCGGCATTAGCTTTGGTGGCGAATACGATTTACGGCGAACATTACGAAACGATGCGTATGAAACACAATTGGCAAATAAACGAAAAAACTATTTCTGCTGAATATAAATGGAAAAAAGGCGATTGGAATACTTTTAAAGTTACCGCCGAAAATAAACCGAAAGACATTTCAACAGGTAGCGAAGCGGAATTTATTACTGAGCATTATTGGGGTTATACGCAACGCGGTGCTACTAAAACTTCGGAATACGGTGTTGAACATCCGCGATGGCAGATGTATGATACCACCGATTATATTATTGATGTGAATTTTAAAAAAATGTACGGTGATGCGTTTGCTTTTTTAAAAAAAGAAACGCCTACATCTGTCTTTTTGGTGGAAGGTTCAGAGATTTTAATCAGAGAGGGGAGCAAAATTTAGTTGTTAATGGTTAATGGTTAATGGTTAATTTTTTAAATAAAAACCTTAAAAAATAAAAATGCGCAAAGAAATTTATTTTCCTTGGCGCATTTTTAATTAACCATTAACCATTAATAATTAACCCAATAATTTTTTTACAATACCGGAAATAACCGCACCTTCTGCTTGTCCGGCGAGTTGTTTAGATGCAGCACCGATAACTTTTCCCATATCTTTCATACCGACAGCACCTGTATCAACAATTATTTTTTTGACTATTTCTTCAACAGCTTCATTACTGAGTTTTTGCGGCAAATATTTTTCGATGACGGCAATTTCTTCCCTTTCGATTATTGCTAATTCGGATCTGCCTTGCTGTTCAAAAATGGCGAGCGATTCTTTACGCTGTTTTACCATTTTTTGCAAGAGTTTTATTTCTTTATCTTCATCAATCGCTTGACCACTGCCATCTGTTTTCAATAATAGAATGGCAGCTTTAATCGAGCGCACGCTGCGCAAAGTCACTTCATCTTTCGCTTTCATGGAAGTGACGAGGTCTTTTTGTATTTTTTCTTCTAAAGTCATATAATAGTTGTTAGTTGTTAATTATTAGTTGTTAGTTGTCACTTTCATAATTAACAATTAACAACTTACAACTAACAATTAATTTCACCTTTTTTTATAAAATTTTCTATTTTTATTATTGTCACGCTTTTGTGTGTCACCCCCTTGCGGTGTATCATTACCCGCATTTGTTGGCGGCTTGTGATCCGGATTGTCCGATTTTTGAATCGGTGGTGTACGCGTTATATTCGGCTTAAACTGCGGCGGATTGTTTTGCGGCGGTCGTTGTTGATGCGTGGAGCGTTGTTGCGATCGATCGTCGTTACTGCTGTCGTTGCGTTTGACTTCAAATTTTGGCGGTGGTGCGCCGGCATTTGATTTTCTATCATCCGGTCGTTTTGCCTCAAATTTTTTCTTTCCGTTGTTGTTGTTGTTGCTTTTTCTCCGGTCATCCGGTAATTCAATGGCTCCGACTAAACCCTCACCGGAATAATCGGCATCTTCATAACGTTCTTCACCATCTTCGTCTAATAAAGTTTTATCGGCAGCCACGTATTGCAACGAATTTAAACTTTGCGGATATTCCCCGCGTTTATTCATTGCAAGAACTTCTTTCACCGTTAACACACTGAGCATATAAAATTTACCGCGCTCTGTACCTTCTGCCATAACAAAAGTCATCAAAGCTCTGAATACATCTGTTTTAATGAGT
>JAYTNA010000607.1:0-2457 GCA_043748865.1 Saprospiraceae bacterium | reverse complement strand
ACTTGCGTTTTATTGCCCGCCGTGCGATTGTCGTCACGTTTGGTATTGCGATACTTTGAAAGGTACAAATATTCATTATGCCGTTCCGCCTTGTCCGGATGTTGCGGCGTATCAATGTGCAAAAGGTTTAAATTCAACGAGTTTTGATGTCAACAGAACTACTTTTGGTTTTACCGACTCAACTTATACAAAACGTTTCAGTGCAGCAAAAGTAAATACGAAAGTAGCATTAGCTTGCGATTCTGTGCAAATGATTGTGCGCAATGTAGTCGGCAACACACCGATAAATGATTCGATCGGCGTGCGCATTTCTTACGATAATATAGTTAAAGGTGACTCGAATCGCTTGAAAGATATTTTTATTTTCGGCAATGGTATGGTGCAAATTACTCACGCCGGCAAAGTTTATAATTGTCCGGTTGATGCTTCAAAAATTAAAACGGCAAATACCGATTCTACAAAAACAGTTTATTTCGATTTGAATAATTGTTTTAAAGAAACCGGTTTGACGCAATTGGTGAAAGGTGATAGTGTGAATTTTTCCGGCAATTTTTCAGTCAATGCGGATGGTCCGTACAGATATTCTTTTGAAAAAGTACCGAATTTTCGTGCGTTCGGTTATACGATTAATAACGGACAAGAGTTTTCTTGCGATAATTTCGGACAAATTTTTCGGGTCGGTCGTTCCGAACTTATTTTTAATGCACCGAACTCATTTAGTTTTCCGAAAGGTTGTACCGAAACAGTTTTAGATTATACTTTACTCATTCGCAACAACGATTACGTCAAGTATTTCGGCAACGAATGGCGACAAGCGGTAAAACTTGATTCGTTTATTTTTAATTTAGATACACTTCTTTACAAAGCGTTTAATACAAAAATTCAAGTCTCAATTCCCGGTCATCCCGTATTTGCAGATAATTTTTTCGATTTACCTAACTTATCGAGTAATCCGAAATACATTGCACGGTTTGATACTTTAAAATATTATTTTCCGCTTTCCAATAATGCGAGTACAGTTTTCACGCTGCGTGTAAAAATGATGCCGAGTTGCCGTTCACTCACGGCGAGCAGTGACGGTAATAATCGTTTTTTCTTTGCACCGAATATGTATTACCGCGACAGGTATTACGCAGCATTTTTCGGTGATGGCAGTTGTTCAAAAACGCGACACGACACTACACATTTATCTAATGACCGATATTTGAATTATACGAATCCGCCGAATTTGGAAATCACAGCTGTAACTAATCCGGCGGTAGTTTCTGTTACAGATACGGTTGAGTGGACGATGAAAGTGTGTAATCAATCTACTCAAGGTAACGCAACCGGTACTTGGTTTTCTGTAGAGCCGACAATAGTAACACCGAATTTCAGAGTAATTTCGATGACGGACATCACCAACAATGCGAACAATCAAACGCTTACTGTACAGCAATTCTCAGCGGGCAGCAATAAGTATTTTGCTTTTACAAATGGTGTTGCAGCAGCTTCCGGTTCAAATACTTTTGATGATTTGTGCAACGTAATAAAAATTCGGGCTATTTCAACAGATTGTCAAACTATTCCCGTTGATTTTAAAACAGGTTGGTTTTGTTCTCAACCGACAGATAAAAATTGGTCGCCGGATGCCGCTTCAAATTGTATCGTAAAATCTTTACGCGGACAAGTTGAAACTTTATTTCCGAATCTTGAAGCCGGTTATCTGAATCAATCACTCATCAAACCCGGCATTTGCGATACAACAACTTTAGAAATTTTAGTAAAAAATACAGATCTCGGAACGGCGTATGATTTACGTACACGCTTAACGATTCCGTTACAAGGCGCGTCATTCGTGCCGAACAGTATTGAAGTCGCATATCCGGCGAGTGCAGCGTATCAAACAATTGTGGCTGCTCCAAATTTTATCGGACAAAACCAGTACGGTAAAATTTATGAGTTTCCGGATTTTACGAATTTAAACACGTATTTAAAAGCGCACGGTTTAATTGGTTTTAATCCGGAACATCCTAATGACTCGAATCAATTTAAAATTCGTTTGCGTTTTACTAATGATTGTGCGTTTCGTTCCGGTTCGTTGGCGTATTTTTCTTTTATCGGACGCAACTCATGCGGAACAGCAACAAATTATACCGCCGGCGAATCACTGCCGCTCCAAATTGAAGGAGCTACTCTCGATACACAAAGATTATACAAAGTCAGTTTCGATCCGACAGACAAATTCACGCCGGGCGGCAATTCGCATATAATCGTAAGAGTAAAAAACTTGACGAATGTGCCGAGCGATTTGCGCGAAAAAATTACTTTGCGTTTCCCTTCTAATATTAATTACGTCTCCGGAAGTGCTATCGGCATTGCACCAATTGGTTGGAATCCGGGTACACCAACAACCGATAAGTTGAATGATTTAACGAGTTACAGTTGGAAAATGCCGGCGGACTTATTACTGAATCA
>JAYTNA010000606.1:0-2114 GCA_043748865.1 Saprospiraceae bacterium | reverse complement strand
AAATTACAATATCAAAACCGTTCGGCGGTAAAACGAAAACATTTATATCAGATTCGCAACCGCGCCCTTCTATCACGTGCATGACATATTTTCCCGGCGATAAATTAGAAACTAAAATTTTATTGTCCGGCAAAGGTGTCGGTCCTGTCCAATGTACGTTATAAGGATTCGTTAAAGAAAGAAAATTACTCAATCCGGTAGTTAGCGCAACGCCCAAAGTGACAGAGTTGCCCGGCAAAATAATATCCTTAATGTGCGTCGGAAAATTAGTACAAGGTGCATCTGTTAAGTTTATCGCCGGCATACAATCCGTTTCTTGCGGATTTAAAATCCCGCCTTTATAACTGATACTGTTGCCGTTTTGCACAATAGAAGCTCCTTTTCCGTTCGATACTTTAGAAATATCGTACACAATTTTTGTACAATTGGTACTGCCATTGAATTGAAAATCTATTCGATGCAAACAAGTTGCACCGCAAGCAGCTCCTTGCGAAAAATTCGGAAAAAGTGTTTTGTCCGGATTCGTTGAAGTAGTTGTACCGAATGCCGTAAAAATTTTTGAACCGCACAAGCCGGACAAAGTATTGGGCGACAAATACGACAAATCAATATTATTTTTTTCGTTAAAAATTAATAAGATTGAATTCGCCGGCACCGTACCCCAAAAAGGCGCGGCTTGCACATCCATGAAAATATGCCCGTAAGCACAAGTACCTACGGCGTTATTGAGTATATCTATTGCCGCTTTATTATTATCTCCGGCATTAACCACAGCAGAACCGATACTTGCACCGTTCGGAACAGAAGAAGTAATTTTAAAATTGGTAAGGATGAAAGGGCTTGAACCTGTTTTTAAAATTTCATACTCCGATTCGCCCGAAGTACCGCACGGATGAATCATTACTTCTTTCACAACCGGCAAAGCACCGGCACAAGTCGAAATCCAACCCTCTTGTGCTGTTAAGTGTGTAAAAAAAAATATTAGCAGTCCGGGTAAAAAAATTTTCATTGTGTTTAAAATATGTTTGTTCAATTAGGACAGCCAAAAATAGGGAATTATTTTTTAAGTTTGTATGATAAAATGTTGTAACAACCGATTTTAAAATCAAAATACATTAAATTAACAATCTTTGTTTATGATTTTTATGTACGAGAAGACTGTTTCAGTAATAATACACGTTCGGAAAATTATCGGCATCTTCATTTTTATTTGTTTCGGTATTATATCTTTTGCTCAAAATTCAAGAACATTTTTAATTTCTAGTACCTTTGACGCGGATAGTTCGAGAACAGCACTCGGAAAAAATAAAATAATTCCGACAGTTATCGAAAAAGAATGTTTGATGGCACTAAGTTGTTATCCGGAATTGAAAGATAATTATATAGAATTTGTTTTCGCGCCAATTAATTTCACGATGGTCGCGCGTCCGCGTTGGGATTTTTTTCTAAAGAGCCGAAAGAAGCGCGTGTATAAAATTCGGGTGAATAATAATTCGCAGGCTTACACCGGGTTGGTTTACGACAGTTTATCACAACGCATGAAAATCGGTTGGATCGGTCACGAATTAGGTCATGTTTTGAGTTATACAAAAATGAATAATTTTCAAATCATAGGCTTCGGCATTTCGTATTTATTTCCGAAATCGAAAAGAAAAATTGAAGGTGCCACAGATGCAGCCGCAATTGATCACCAACTCGGCAACGAATTATACGAAGCTACGTATTATTTATGGTACCGGTCGAATGCGAATTCGACTTACATCAACAACAATAAAAAATATTATCTTTCGCCGGAAGAGATTAAATTAAGAATTAAAAATTAAAAATTGGCTTTAAGTTTTTAGATGTGCGCCTTTAGCTTATATATTTTAGCGGCTCATAGCTCACAGCTAAAAGTTCAAAGCCAATATGAGCTGTGTCAACTATGTTCCTATGTGGTTTAATTTCTCATGAAACTAAAATACTATACAATGAAAATTTTATCTTTTTTTATCTTTTTACTTTTTTTTGAAGTATCTTTTTCTCAAAACTTTTCTGCTCCCCAAAAAAATTATGTGCGTGGAGAAATATTATTTCAATTGAAAAAAGATTTTTTAAAAAAAGATTTCGAAAAT
>JAYTNA010000605.1:0-1136 GCA_043748865.1 Saprospiraceae bacterium | reverse complement strand
CTGTCATGAATGTTACTTCGGGTTTGTCTTTCGTAGCCTTTTCAAAAGTGCCGGTGTATTGTGGTACGAAAGCATTTTTTCATTCGTTCACACAGTCATTGCGTCATTCTTTAAAATCGAAAAATATTGAAGTGATTGAAATAATCCCGCCCGCTTTGAACACGGATTTGGGTGGAAAAGGTTTGCATGATGCCGCACCACCTGTAAGTGATTTCATCGAATCTATTTTTGAACAACTTAAAGCAGGTAAAACTGAATTAACTTTCGGTTTTAGCGAAGCCTTGTCTAAAGCAAGTCCCGAAGAAGTGAAACAACGTTTTAACTTTTTGAATCCGTAATACTGCACCATATAAGTATATGATATTCAGAAAACCTGCGAATGTCGTACAGACTTATACAAAGACTTTCGGTACTGAAAATTACTTGAGCAAAATGTTTTCAAAAAACAATGCAGGACTCAAGAAAAAACAATTATTTTTGCAAATCGAAAATCAGCTATGGGCTTTTAGCTTTTAGTTTTGAGCTGCTAAAAAACAGTAGCTCAAAGTTAAAAGCTCACACCTCAAAGCTCCACTATTAATTATTAAACTGAAAAAAAATGAGAGTAGCGGTTGTAGGTGCTACCGGTTTAGTCGGTACTGCGATGTTAAAAGTTTTGGCGGAAAGAAATTTTCCGATTACGGAATTAATTCCGGTGGCTTCTGAAAAAAGTGTGGGCAAGCAAATTATTTATAAAAATGAACCTTATAGTATTGTCGGCATGGAAACTGCAATTGCTATGCGTCCGGATATTGCGATTTTTTCGGCGGGCGGCAGCACATCGTTAAAATTTGCACCAAAATTTGCAGAAGTCGGTACAACCGTGATTGATAATTCGTCGGCATGGCGTATGGACCCGACAAAAAAATTGGTTGTGCCGGAAGTAAACGCGCACGTTTTAACAATGTCGGATAAAATTATTGCTAATCCGAATTGCTCGACAATTCAAATGGTAGTGGTTTTGAAACCGTTGCACGAAAAGTATAAAATCAAGAGGGTAGTGGTGTCCACGTATCAATCCGTAACCGGAACGGGTGTGAAAGCAGTAACGCAAATGATGAATGAACGCAACGGTATTATGGACGGAGAAATGGCGT